>JBKPPE010000521.1:0-3341 GCA_046733375.1 Acidobacteriota bacterium
GTTATAGACCGTATCCCTCTCCACAGCCTCGAAACCGGCGCGTTGGATCATTTCGATGATCTCCTGCTTAGTCATCTTCACTTCGTTGTTCGATTCGACTGAATAGCTTTCGGTCAACTCGCCGCCCTCAGTAATCGTGCCGTCGATGTCGTTCGCGCCGAAATGAAGCGCGACCTGTGCGAGACGTTTTCCCAGCATGACCCAGTAAGCCTTGATGTGCGAAAAGTTGTCGAGCATCAGACGCGATACCGCCATCGTTTTCAGCGAGTCGATGCCTGACGGACCGGGCAGATGCGCGAGCTGTGTGTTCTCGGGATAAAACGCCAGCGGGATAAAGCATTGAAAGCCGCCCGATTTGTCCTGCTGCTCGCGCAGACGCACCATGTGATCGACGCGATCTTCGAACGACTCGATGTGACCGTAAAGCATCGTGGCATTGGTTTTCAGTCCGGCGTCGTGCACTTTCCCCGCAAGATCCAGCCAGCGCTGCGCGTCGCACTTATGCGAACAGATCATCGAGCGCGTCGGCTCGCGAAAGATCTCCGCGCCACCGCCGGGACATGAATCCAGTCCGGCATCCATCAACTGATGAATCACGTCGTCGTCGCTCATCTTGTAGAAGCGCGCAAAGTGATCGAGTTCAACCATCGTGAATGCTTTTAAATGAAGCTGTGGATACTGCTTCTTCAAACTTGAAAGCAAATCAGTGAAGTAACTGAACGGCAGCTTCGTGTTCAGGCCGCCTGTTATGTGCAGTTCGGTTGCACCTTCATTAACGGCTTGTCCGGCGATCCTCAGAGAGTCGTCGATGTTGTGAGTGTACGCATCAGGCTGCCGCGGCGTGCGAAAGAAGCCGCAAAACTTACAGTCTACGTAGCAAACGTTCGTGGGATTAAAGTGCCGGTTGACATTGAAGTAAGTCGTCCGTCCGTGCAACTGTCGCCGCACGGTATCAGCGAGTTTCCCCAGCGCATTCAGATCATTAGTTTCGAAAAGCGCCACACCATCATCGAACGACAGGCGCTCGCCCGTGCGCACCTTCGCGCTGATTTCATTCAATTTCGGGTCGTGTGAAATATTCATTGGCGATTAACGTCGAAAGAAAACGGCGCTGCCAAACGTCAGAAACAGAATCACGCTCACAAAAGCATTCGTCGTAAAAAAGGCGGCGTTCAGCCGGCTCAAGTCGTTCGCGCGCACCAGTGTATGCTGATAAATCAAGAGTGCGCCCGTCGCAACCAACCCCATCAGCGCCAGGATGCCAAGGTTCGTGATGAAGTATAACGCAACGAGTGCTGCGAACGCTCCCGCGTGCAGAGCTCGCGAAATCCACAGCGACCGCGCGATGCCGAATCGCGCGGGAATCGAATACAAACCTTGGCGCCGATCGAAATCGTAGTCCTGGCATGCGTACAGAACGTCAAATCCAGCCGTCCAAAGCATGACCACCAGTGAAAGTAGCAAAGGAATTGTGCTGTCGATCGTTCCGCGGACAGCGATCCAAGCGCCCGTCGGTGCAATCGCCAAACACCAGCCCAAAATCAGATGCGAGAGCAGCGTCCAGCGTTTTGTGTACGAATAGAGCACAACGCTCGCAAGCGCGATCGGCGAAAGAATCAAAGTCAGGCGATTCAACATGGCTGCGGCGAGAAAAAAGATCGCAGCGGCAATCATCGTGAACGCCCAAACAAATCCAACTGACAAGATGCCCGCTGGGATCGCTCGCATCTTTGTGCGTGGATTCTGCGCGTCGTAGTCCTTGTCGGCAATCCGGTTGAACGCCATCGCCGTTGAGCGCGCGCCAACCATCGCCACTGTAATCCACAGGATTTGCCAGGCCGTGGGAATTCCGCGCGCTGCCAGCACCGCGCCGAGAAAAGCGAACGGCAACGCGAACAGCGTGTGCTCGATCTTAATCATCTCGAGCGTGGTGCGGATGTTTGAAAGCAGAGCCATAACTTCGTTTAGCGGCGGGCTACTGCCCGCCATCTCTGACGCCTCAACGCGGCGGCCGGTAGCCCACGTCTAAACTTTTGCGGCGGAGTTCGCTTCACCCTTCCATCTAGTCGCGGTCGAATGCGGAATCCCAAACTGATCGAGGATTCGGAAACACAAATGATCTACCAGCGACTCAATGGTCTGCGGTCGATGATAGAAGCCTGGGCTCGCCGGCAGAATTCTAGCTCCGGCGTGCGACAGTTTCAGCATATTCTCGATGTGAATCGCATTGTAAGGCGTTTCGCGCGGCACCAGAACCAGCTTGCGACCCTCTTTCAACGTCACGTCCGCCGCGCGATGTATCAGATTTGCCCCGGCGCCTGACGCGATTGCTCCCAACGTTCCCATCGAGCAGGGTACAACGATCATTCCGGCTTGCGGGTGCGAACCCGACGACGGCGTTGCGGCCATGTTGTCGAGCCGATGAAGCCTTACCATTCTTGAATCTGCCGGCAAGCCGATCCATTCGTTAATTTTCTTTTCTTCGTTTGAGCGCAAATCGAATCCCAGTTCGACCATCGCGACGGTCTTCGCCGACTCCGACAGAATCAGATTGATGCGTTCGACCGCGCGGCTTGCCGCCAAATGAACCAGAGTGCGATGCGCGTAAATCGCACCGGAAGCTCCGGTGATGCCGACCGTGATTTCCATGAAAGCCGTGATCTTACGTGCGCCTGAGAGGCGATAGCAAGCACGTCGCAATGGTGCAGTCCAGCTAGGATTCTCTCTGCGCCCGCTGCGAAAGCCTTTGCGGTGCTCGGCGGTTGTTGTTCAAGTTTCCGCTATTAACCGCAAGACGAAAATCCGAGGACTTCGCCGAGAACTGCAGAAGAATTCGAACGTAGGATATTCGGCCCATCGCGAGACGGCTCAGGTTCGGTGTTAGAATCTGCGCCGGGGAATGAAAACTCGAAAAAGACCGGCGGCTCGCACGGTGAAAAACCAGCAAACGCGCAGCCGGCCAGCCCTTAGCAAATTCGCCCGCTCACTTTTGCGGGAGTGGCGACGACTACAACTTCCTCTCAAAAATGAACGCATTATCGTCGGAGTTTCCGGCGGCGCGGATTCCGTCGCGTTGCTTCTCGCGATCGACGAAGCCATAAAAGCGCGGAAGCTCGATCTGAAAGTGTTCGTTTCACATATTAATCATCAACTGAGGAAAACCAGTGGAGAGGACGCGCGTTGGGTAAAGAATCTCGCGCGAGATCTCGGTCTCGAAGTCGTTATCAGCCGCGTGAACCTTAAGCTTCGCAGAGGGAATCTCGAGCAGGCAGCGCGGCGCGCGCGGTATGAAATATTTGCGAAGTTGGCGCAAAAACGACGTGCGCAACTCGTCTTAACCG
>JBKPPE010000522.1:0-9432 GCA_046733375.1 Acidobacteriota bacterium
GAGCAGAGCAATTGGATGTCCCTCTTCGGCAGGCCCCATCAACACGCCTGACTTTCCGATTAACTCAGAGACCATGTGCGGGGTTCCGATTTGCTGCGATGTGAGTGTCTGCTTCACCGTTTGTTGGTACTCCGCCGGAACACCAGCTAAATTGCCTTCCTCGTCCAGCGTTACCTTTCCTGGGCCGTCATTCAGCGTCACGACATTCGAGGACGCCGGCAGTTCTGGTGATTTGAGTTGGGCCAGTTGGTTCTGAAGGTCGGTGACCGAGGCGCTTGCTGCTTGATAGTCCTGTTTGAGTTTTTCATTTTCCTGTCTCTCTGCGTCGAGGGCCATCTGCAACTGAGAGCTCCGCGATTGCAATATACCCGCCCACACCAGCAGCGCTATGACCAGCGCGAGACTGGCAATTTCGACAGGAAGCCAGAAAGCAGGTGTGCGCCACGATCCTTCAGCGCGCTCCCGCAAGCCCTTTATAAATCTCAGCAGCTTCTGGCTCACAGACGATGGCGCGCGTGGGCCATATTCTTTGGCCGGGTAGGCGGCCGTCTCGGTCGCAAACGCGCGCAGCTCGTTCAACTCGGCGGAGCACTGCTCACAGAGTTTCAAGTGGCTATCCACGATTTCATTGTCTGTTTGATCAAGGCCGCCGTCGACGTACAACACCAATTGTTCATAGGTAACGTGAGTCACTTCAGTTGCTGCCAGGTCCCGGCGCAATGATTGACCTGCCGCCTGTAAACGCTGCTCGTCGTCGAGGCGCTGACGGCAGATTTCGCACCCGGCAAGATGGTCGCCGGCGTCGAGCAATTCGAGGGGCGGAAGCGTTTGCTCGCGATATCGTTCGATGAGTGTTTCGGTGAGATGTTCGTTCATTTCATAGCTTCCCACGTAGTCGATTGCCAGGATAGAGAACCCTGCTCTGAGTGGAAAGACGGAAGTTTCAATAAGGTATTACCAGTCTCGAAAAATTATTTTTTAATGAATTGCCTTCATTCTTCGCGCCAGACGTTCGCGCGCACATTTACGCAAATTAATGACCTGCTGCCGGGTGACGCTTAGCAAACCGGCGATGCTCGCATCGTCGAGCGGCAGCCGTGGCCAGAGGTGCGCGAAGTCCTCGCCCACCATCTCCAACGCTGACGCAATCTGGCGCAAGCTGGCAACGCCCGTGACCGGCAGTAACGCCGCTACACCGCCTCCTTGATCGTCCCTCAGATTAAGCAGCAGTGCTATTCGCTGTCGCACCGGCAACTGGCAGATCTCTTGCCACAGCCATTTCAGGAAAAATCGATTATCAATCTCAGTCGCCACGTCGGTATTCGGCTGGGCCACCTGTGCTAGCGAATCTGCTTCTTCATCTCGTGTGGCTCGCTGTTCTGTGCGATCTTTTATGCCCCACAGTCCGGCGACAATATCCACCAGTTCGTCCAACACGATTGGATGGCTCGTGTAATTGAAAATCGCGGCCGCCAGGTCGGCCTGGTTCGCGCGTCGAAAGTCTCCACGCTGCGACGCAGATTGCATTGTCGTGCGCGGATCGTTCAGTAGTTGTTGTAACCGAGCGCTGCGCGCGGCGGCCTTCGCCTGATCACGCCATTTGGTAAATCCACTGACCAGATCGCCACTTTCATTCTCCCAAAGCGCCAGGCCGGGTTGGTGGGTGAGCAGGTAGCGTAGTTTGTTTTTCAGATTATGCCGCTCAGGGTATTTGAACCGGAGATACTCATAACAGGTGTGATAAGAGATGACCGCGACATAGCTCTGAAGGTTACCAATCGATTTATCAATTGGGCTGGCCTTGCATTCCTTTAGCCGGCTCAGGAGCTGCAGGAGCGTTGCGCTATAAAGATCTTCGGCATCAGGGTTGTCAGGAGCGCGCCCATCATGACCGAAATGCACCCGCAACTTAGACCCAATGACCTGTTTGATTACCGGTTCGATGCATTCCGCTACGAGCGTGCTAAGCACACGATCTGAGTCGGCTTCAGACGTTGCCTGAATGTAAGGCAGCAGCCGAGCATCGATTTGTGAAGAGTTCATACGGGAACCTGGGCACCGTCATAGTACCGATAACGCCGAGTTTCGAAGCTGTCAAGATCATCGCGGACCAGGTGGCCTAATTTCGGATTCTCTGCACAGAGAAGAAATTGAAATTGGGCCATCCCCCGCTGTCTCACGAAAAAAATACTTCCTCTCAATCCCGGTAGTAATAAGCCCGCCGTTTTTTCGCCTTACCTGACCGTAACGAGTTGGATGTTCATAAAGGAGGACAATTAATACAAAACATGGCGAACCAAATTGGCAACATCAATTTTATCCTGAACCCGGAAGCCTCTACTTCCTTTCACGACGACGGCGTGGTGATTCTGCATACCGGCAAAGGCAGCTTGTTCACTGCCAACCGGACCGGCGCTAGCATCTGGCGCGGAATCCAACAGCAACTGTCATTGGAAGCGATCGCGAACGGAATCAGCGACGAGTATCAAGTCGCAGCCGGTACCGCACGCGAACACACGATTCGCTTTCTGGCCCAACTTGAACAGCAGACGCTGATCCAAAGGGAGGTTGCGTGATGAAAAAGATCGGACTCTTATCGAGAGCGCTCTTCGAGATCGCGCGCTATGAAGTGATCGTTTCGTTGCGAGGTTCCGGACGCATTCTGTCGCAGTTGAAGCGGCAATCCGTTACGGCGCCCCCAGCCAATGAGGAATTGGAAAAGGCAATCTGCGATGCGGTCCATCTCGCCACTTGTTTCTACTGGAAGCCGGTGCTCTGTCTACAGCGAGCTGCCTGTACCGTCCGGTTACTCCGACGACACGGCATCTTTGCAAGGCTCGTGATCGGCTATCGCCCGTCGCCGTTCTTCTCGCACGCCTGGGTAGAAGTAGATGGCCGCGTTGTTTATGGCTCGGCAGCCTATCAGAAACGATTATTGCCATTGCACGTTGCTTAGTGGAGGAAACGAAGATGCTTACGAGTACACGACAACTGACTGCCGTTGATGGCCAGCACCAGAAGAGTGACAGAATCGAAGTCCTGCACTGGGACGGCAGACTGGATAATCGAGACGATCTGCTGTTGAGGTTGAGAGACTCGCTGAAAGGCGACACCAACAACGCTGCCATCGCACGCGCCACTTATGAGCGTTGGGGTGTTGATGGCCTGGTCCACCTGATCGGTGATTGGAGTGTGGTCATTCGCGATAATACTGATCACACGACCGTCCTGGCGAGCGACTTTGCAGGGGTTCGTCCACTTTACTATCACGTCCAGGCGGGGCGCGTGCTGTGGTCGAACCGCTTGCAGTCGTTGGTGGAAGAAACGAATATTTCCGATCTCGACGAACAGTACATTGCCGCGTTCCTAACAATCGGTGGCTGCCCGAACCGCACGCCGTACAAAGACATCTACTCCGTTCCTCCTGGTCATGCTGTGTGCGTGTCGTCTGAAAACACGACTATTCGCCGGTTTTGGTCCCTGCCTCTGGGCGATGCGATCGATTACCAGAACGAGCGCCGCTACGAAGAGCAACTTCGCTCGTTGTTTCGGGAGGCCGTAGCAGTGCGGTTGCAAACCGAAGCGCCAGTTCTCGCAGAGCTCAGCGGTGGCCTTGATTCGTCGTCGGTGGTTTGCATGGCAAGCGATCTGCTGCGCAGTGGCGCGGTCAGTGCTTCTCGTCTCCACACCGTTAGCTTCACATGGCTAAACTCGCTGGACGAGCCGTTCATTCGTGAGGTCGAGTCACACTGCGAGATTGAAGGTGTGCACTTTTCAACGCATGACGTTCCGCTTATCGCTGAACGACAAGTAGGCAATGCGCAGCCGGAAGCATTTCAGCCGTTACGCGAGTCGGTGGCCGCAACAGCAAGCCGATTCGGTGCGAAGACCGTACTGACCGGTCAGGGTGGCGATCTAATGATGGGGAACTGGTTTGACGACAGCCTCCAGGTCGCTGCCTCGCTGCGTCGCCTGCGACTTGGTCGAGCGTGTGAAGAAGCGCTCGAGTGGAGCAAGATTCTCCGGCTGCCCGTCTATCGCATTCTTTGGCAGGCGTTACAAGCTGCGCTCCCACCGAGGTTGGTGGGTGCCCCGGCCTACGCAGCAGCCGACGGTTCATACGCACCGAAGAGTGTCGAGACATCTCTGGTCTCTGGTTTTGGTAAGCGGACCGGACTTTTCGAGCCGGTGAGCTTCTTCTCGAATGACTGGCATCAGGCGGCCCCGGAGCGCCGAAAATATTTCCGTGCGCTATCGACGATGCTGGAATTGAGACAGCTACAACCGAGCGAGGCGTTACAGCACCTGGACTATACGCATCCCTTCGCACACCGGCCGCTCGTCGAGTTTCTGATGACTGTGCCAGCAAACGTTCTTTGCCGCCCGGATGAGCCGCGGAGATTGATGCGGTCGGCCCTCTCGGATCTCTGGCCCCTGAAGCTGCGCGAGCGGCGATCGAAGGGTTTGTTTAATGCCCCCTGGCAGGAGGCATTGCGGCCGGTGGCCCGCGCCCTCCTAGAGAGCAGGCAATTACATTTAGTCGAGCGGGGATTAGTGGACTTCGCCAGTGTCCGCTCGCGGCTCGAGCGCCTTTCGGTCGGGCTCGACTGCAACGAATCGCAGTTGCGGCAGATCATTGTTCTCGAATTATGGCTACGAAATCGCGCGGATGGTGCGCAATTTCAGAAGGTGCTCCGAGCCGCATGAGCGACTTGGTAATACTAAGTTTTCAGACTTAAGACTAAGAAAGAAAGGAGGCAAAATCCAATGCAGAACAAATACGACGCTCCCGAACTGACTCTGATCGGTGAAGCTAGCGAAGTTGTTATGGGCATGGGCTTCGACGGCGATGATTGGCCGTTGCAGAGTGCTCTGGATTTCGAATTCCAGCAGGACTAGTGTGTGCTCAGAAAAGACTCGGCGAGTTCATTCCCCCTCGCCGAGTCAACTCACGAGTGGGCATGCAGCTATGGTCGATTCGGATCTCTGCGAGGAGGGAGGACCGTAACGCGGAGCCCGAACAATTTGGCATCAACCGAATAAGCTCCTGGTCCAAGAAGCGCGAGCACGATCGCGTCGACTATAGGAAAAAGATAGATCACGTTGTCCGGGTAGTGCCCAACCAGCAAACTTGCGGTGGCAGCCATGAAGACAAGCACAGAAAGAACGGGCGTCAAGAAGCCGATACTCAGGCATATGCATATCAACAAAGCGCCCGCGAAGATCAGAGGCGCGAAAGACACACCAAAACGATTCGCGACGCTCATGAGGAAAAATGTCGCTACAGAAATTCTCAGGAGCAGTAACGCGAGGCCGGGTCCGCCTTGAGGAAACATGGAAAACAGCCGCTGCACAGTATGGAGTGTAGTAGTCGTTGGCGCGTGGAAACACCCTAACCTTAGGAGTGCTTTAATAACCCTTTTGAGGTATCCGAAATTTTGTTGACGGATTGAAGGAATACGTAGTTCAGAATTGAACCTTGAGTGCGAACTGGATCGAGCGCGGTCCGCCTATTTGATAGAGAGGGTTGAGACCGCCGTTAGCGCCACCGGAGCCCAGACTATTCGCCAGCGTTTGCGTCGACCGTCCGAACAGTGGACTCGTTAGGAGGTTTACGGGACTGCCGAAGTTCGGATGGTTGAAGATGTTGAAGAACTCTGCTTTGAAACGAAGGCCCAATTTCTCACTTAGGTAAAGTTGCCGCTGCAACCCGACATCCATCTGCCAGGCTCCGAAGCCGCGGAGCACATTCCGCCCAAGATTGCCCTGTTGCCCAGCAGAGGTGGCACTAAACGCCGCGCGATTGAAAATTTTGCCGCCCGGAAATTGCGAGCCTTCAAATTCAAGCGGCACCCCTGGGTTCAAATTCGGTCGCGGCGAGAAAATCGTGCCTGCCGCAAAGAAAGTCGCGCCAATAATGTTGGCGGGCGGAGCGGATCGGGCGAAAACGAAACTGTCGAGAGACCAGCCCTCCAGTACCGTAAGGACCATTCTGGGCGATTTTCGAAAGGGTAGATCGTAAGTCACGCCTGCGGTGAATGAATGCCGGATGTCAAAGTCAGAATTGCCGCGGTCGATGTTTGGATTTGCGATCGAAGCCAACGTGTTGGGGTTGCTTATTGCATCGGACGAAGCGATATCAATCGAGTGAGAGAAAGTATACGAGGCCAATCCCAGCAAACCGCGCGACAAGCGCCGCTGCAACTTGATTTGTAGGGCATGGTAGTCAGAGGTCGCCGAATTGTCAGTTACTGCCACAGATTGAAAGCCGGGATTCGGGTTAAATAACTGTGTGACGCGAGGCAAGTCACGCCCAGCAGCGCCGACGTAAGAGAAAGTCAAACTCTGGCTCAGGCCAAGTGATTGCTCCAGCGCGAAATTCCATTGATACGTCCGCGATAGTTTTAAATTAGGATCTGCTACCGCGATGGAAACCACGGGTGGATTCACGGAGAAAGCCGGAGGAGCTGCATCCTGAGCGCTTAACGGAAACGTCGCTGGCGCCGGAATGGTTTTAGTGGCCAGGTATGGAAAGAAGCTGGAGACGTTCCCGAGTGAACCGGAACCAAGATCGTAAAAGATTCCGAAGCCTGTCCGAACAACCGCACCCCAATTCCGAATGCCGCTAAGTTGGTAGGCGAGTCCGAACCTTGGAGCCACATTTCCATATGTGGTCGCGTAGAGCGGAGTGCCGCGAGGCGCCAGGGTCATAGTTGCCGGATTATTCAGACCTACCACGGTAAAGGGATCGTTTTCCGGGCTCTGACCCTTCAACGGTGGATTGATGTCCCACCTTAACCCATAAGTGACCGTCAATCGCGGTGTGATTTTCCATGTGTCCTGCCCATAGAGCGAGAAGTTTTGGGATCGCAGCGCATTACCTTGAAAGGCGGCTGGCTGGGCGAACGCGGCCTTCCCCGAGAGAGCTCCTCCGGGAGTAGTGGTTACTCCTGAGAATTGGATGAATTGCCGGTATGAAAATGGGCTACTGAAAGGCGCGAGCCACCGATAGTCCACGCCAAACTTCAATTGGTGGCTTGCCCTGGTGACCGACAGGTTGTCGAGGAGATTGATCTGGCGTTGCTCGCTTATTACCTGCTTGCCCTGAACGTACTGTCCGGCGCCGGTGATTGCAAATAAGAAAGCACTATTTGCTGAGGAGAACCCAGACGGAAACAATAATGAATCAGGAACCGGCACGGCGCCTCCGAAATTATCCAGAGCCAATACAGTGCCAATTCTGTGATTACTATAATTCGCCCGCACTTCATTGCTGATTCCGGGACTGATCCATTGTGTCAGCCCGGCGGTAAACGTGTGTAGGGATGAGGAGAACGAATTCATGGTACTCAGTACAGATCCTGATGAAAAAACGGGACCCCGCTGGACCAGGCTGGAAGGAGAGTAGTTGTAACGGCCAAACAAGCTGATCTTTGAATTGACGACGTGGTCCAACCGGCCGCTATAAGCGTCAAGCGAGGAAGGATTCGAATAGCCGGCGTTGAATTGCGCTAAACCAACTCCGAAACCACGACCGTTCGCAATAGGGTACGCATTCAAATATGGACGCATGGAAGTGGGAGCCGCTTGTCGCGATGCAGCATCTGGGACAACGGTCTGTTGTGTAAAAGGCTGGCGTAACCGCAGTCCCTCGTAGGAAAAGAAGAAAAACGTTCGACCAGTGAAAACTGGTCCGCCGATTACGCCACCAAAGTCATTTTGTCGCTCGGCGGGTTTTGCGAGGCCATTCGCGTTCACGAACCAGTCTCTGGCATCGAGCACATCATTCCTGAAATATTCAAAAAGCGTCCCATGAAAGCTATTGGTTCCAGAACGGGTCGCGATTGAGATCTGTCCACCTGGAGTGCGTCCGAATTCGGGAGCAAACGAGGACGTTTGCACACGAAATTCCTGCATCGCATCCACCGACACCAGACTGTTGGTCCCCCCTGACGCACTGAGCGCGGGTAAGGCGCCGCCAGCGGTCTGCGTCAACGTGCTGGAACCGGTAACACCAAAATTGGCGCTTACCCCATCGACAGTGAAATAGTTTGCATCGGCACGTTGGCCGTTCACGTTGAATTGTCCCTGGTCGGTCGCCTTAGTGGCAGCCACAACCACACCGGGGTTAAGCGCAATCAACGTCTGGAAAGTTCGGCCATTGAGAGGCAGATTCTCAACGAACGTGCGGTCAATGACGGTGCTGACCGTCGCGGACTCGGTATTCATCAGTGGAGCCCCGGCTTCCACCGTGACCGTCTCAGAAACGAAACCAAGCGTCATCTCAAAATCGATTTCCAGCGCGTCCTGTACGTGAAGGATAACGTCGGGCTTGATCAACTTCTTAAAGCCGGGCTTTTCGATTTCTATGCGATAAGAGTTCGGCGGAAGATTTGTAAGATAGTATTCACCTGAACGGTTCGTCGTCGCTTCGTAACGAATATTTGTGCCGTCGCTGACAGCAGTAACTCTTGCATTAACAATAAGTGCTTTTGCTGGATCCGTTATCCGACCCGTGATCGAGGCAGTTGTAGATTGAGCGTAAAGAACAGACGTACACACACCAAAGGTGAGGCAAACGAATGCAGCAACTCGGTGCATAAGCTCAGATCTAAGCAACGTGGAGGCGCCAGACTACTGCAGGCGCTCACTGTTGGTCAATCCCCATTAGAGTAATACGCTCATACCCAGGAAGAGTGTTGCTCCTGGTCCAGTTGCAAAGTAAATCACGCTATGCACGAGTGTGTCGAAACAGCCGCGTAGCGGCGAAACGATGAGGTAAGATGTGCCGGCTATGGAGAAAGCGTATCCACGAGGTCGACATGTAGCTGGGCTTTGCCTGGCGCTGACTCTCGTGCTGCTGGCATGGTCCGCTTCTGCGTTAGCACTGAATCCGTCTCTTGACGTCAGTCAGTACGCACACACCTCATGGAAGATCCGAGATGGTTTTATTAAAGGACAGATCTCGGCAATTGAACAGACGCACGACGGCTATCTCTGGCTGGGTACGGAGTTTGGCCTGATTCGCTTCGATGGTGTTCGGACTATCCCCTGGCAACCGCCGCCGGATCAGCATCTCCCTTCCAGCAAAATAATGAGGCTACTCGTCACGCGTGACGGTACCCTTTGGATTGGCACCGATAAAGGGCTGGTAAGTTGGAAGGGAGGCAAGCTCACTCAGTACGCGGAGCTTGCCGGCCAATATATTTTCAAGCTCGTTGAAGATCATGAAGGCTCGCTGTGGGCGGCTGGAGGCGCCCTTCCGACTGGAAGGCTCTGCGCCATTACGAACGGCAGTGTCAAGTGCTACGGAGACGATGGCAGTTTTGGTCATGCAGTCTTCGGTTTGTATGAGGACAGCAAAGGCAATCTGTGGGCGGGAGTGAAGAACGGGCTATGGCGATGGAAGCCTGGTCCGCCACAATTCTATCC
>JBKPPE010000523.1:0-5914 GCA_046733375.1 Acidobacteriota bacterium
GTCGAAGCTTCCGGCTCATCTTCAGGATTCGCGCTGGCCCAGGCACTGCTGCACCCGCGCGGAATCCTCATCTTGAAGTCAACTTTTCACGGCAAGACCGAAATCGATGCCGCGCCGCTCGTCGTCAATGAAATCAGCGTCGTCGGATCTCGTTGCGGCCGTTTCGCACCCGCGCTTGAACTGCTTAAGAATGGCGTAGTTGATGTCGAAAGCCTGGTTGACGACCTGTTTCCCCTGACCTCCGGCGTTACTGCGATGGGGCGCGCGGCACAGTCTGGCGTCTTGAAAATTTTGTTGAGACCTTGAGCCGCAGTCGTCTCAAACTACGCTGGCAGTTTTGCACGAGTCGCGAACCCGCCGCGTAGCGGCGAAATATTTATAGTTCCAGCGTTCCTTTTTTTGATTTCTCGGAATGAGCGAATCCCGATGCATCGGGATTCGCTCATTCCAAAGAGTAAGGGTGCTTCGGGTACGATAAACATTATGTGCCGACGGCACTCTTCGGCGACTGCGCATCTTTATAGCCGCCAAAGACGACTTTTGAGGCAAACTCACCTTGAGCCAGGATTCCCACCAGGCGAACTCATTGACTACCCAAAGCCGCGAAAATAGAATGCGCCGCGAAAGTCAGCCAGGTGGTTCTCGACCGTCGCGCCGCAAACATGGACGACGCCATAGGCCTAATCATCGCGTTGGTGCTGCTCACGTTATTGGTCGGCGGGATCATTCTTCCGATCGTCGCGCTCGTAGTTTCCATCCGCACGCGCAGCACACTCAATCAACAGCTCTCTCGTTTGCAAGCTTCATCGCCGCTTTCGCCCGCTGAGAGTCAAGGGCTTTCGCAGATTCTTCAAGAGTTGACCGCGCGCGTCGCGCGTTTGGAAGCGGCGATCTTGCAGAAGCCTGTCGTCGCACCGCCGCCCGAAGCTGCGAAACCTGAAGTCGAAGCGCCTCCCGCCTCTGCAACACCACCGGTTGCTCCGCCGCCCCGCATATTCGAGCCTCCGCCACACCCCGATCCACCTCCGCCGTTTTCAACGACACCAGCGGCCCGCGCGCTCAATGCGGGGGAATTAGAGTCGATCATCGGCCGACGCGGGTTAGGTTGGGCGGCGGTGGGGCTGATTCTTTTTGCGACGGCGTTCTTTCTGAAGTACGCGTTTGACAATCGTTGGATTGGCGAGCTCGGCCGGGTCACGATTGGCGTAACCGCTGGGGTGACGTTGGCTACGCTTGGCTATCGCTATCACAAGCGCAAGTGGCGAGTGTTCTCACAAATTTTGACCGCGGGCGGAGTTGTCTTGCTCTATCTGTCAACGTATGCGTCGTTTGGCTATTATCACCTCGCCTCACAAAAAGCCGCTTTCGCTTACATCACTATCTTGATTGCCGAAGCGGCTGGACTCGCACTGTTGTACGACGCCCCGGCAATCGCGGTGATGGCACTCATCGGCGGCTTCCTGAATCCAATCCTACTGCGTTCAGATCGAGATCAGTATCGGTCGCTGTTCGGCTACATCTTTGCGCTCGATGTGGGAACGCTCGCGTTGTTGAAGCGATGGCCGGGTCTAAGAACGCTCGCATTTTTCGGAACTCACCTGCTGTTCTGGCTCTGGTACGGCGACAACTACCATCCGCGTAAGCTCGCAGCGGTGATGATCTTTCAGACCGCCGTCTTCCTCTCGTTCCTGTTGGCGCACCTCGCCCGTCGATTTCTCAAGCGACAACCGATTGATTTCGACAACATTTCGACTTTGGAAGACTTTTCGCTGTTGGCAGCCAATCCCTACGTCTTTTTCGCGACCTCTTATTTTCTTCTAAATGCCGAGCATCACGATTGGATGGGCGCGTTTGCGATCGGCATGGCGCTTGTCTATGCGGGCGCGGCAAAGTTGCTGCTCGATCGTGGCGCCACGACGCGCGCGGAAATGCTTTTGCTGATCGGCGTCGCGCTGACATTCGTTACGCTGGCGATTCCTATTCAACTCAAGTCGAACTGGATCACCATCGCGTGGGCAGTCGAAGGGCTGGCGATTCTTTGGACCGGCATTGAAATGAAATCGCAGCGCCTGCGCGCGATTGCGCATGCGCTGTTTGGGTTGGCGATTCTGAAACTGGCGTTTTGGGACACGCCGTGGGGCTATCGCGCTGCATTTACGCCTGTCGTGAATAAGTATTTTCTTTCGTCATTGTTTGTGATCGTGTGCTTATTTGCCGCTGCGTGGCTTTACGAAAAGCTTGGCGAGCGTATGCAGATTGCTGCCCGAATCTTTCAAATCGTTCTTTTAGTCGTCGCGCTGATCACGCTTTGGTTTCTCCTCACGGTTGAGACGTACACGTATTTTGCCTCGCGCGCGGCGCTGCAAAAAACGGCCGAAGGCTATCAGCACGAGCATTGGCTGGGACAGATGGCGCTGTCGGTGTTGTGGTCGATTTACGCAGCGGTGCTTGCGGCAGTTGGCTTCGTGCGTCGATCGCCGGCGATTCGTTGGGCGGCCCTATCGCTGTTTGCTTTGACGGTCGTAAAGGTGATGCTTGTCGACATAGCGGTGCTGCAACAGCTCTATCGCATCATCGCATTTCTCGTGTTGGGACTGCTGTTGTTGATTGTGACGTGGGGATATCACAAGGCGTTCTATTCGAAGGAGTCGTCAACATGAAAAGGCTTCTCGCGATTTTGTTACTGGCTCTGATCGTCTCGGCATTTGCGACGGTCGCAGTTCTTGGCGACAACGCTTTGTCTGCGTGGCCGTTTGTTGCTGAAGTGACTCTGACGCGTGGGGACGGCGCGTTGTATGAGTTTGCGGTGCCGCTGCAAGTGATGGACAAAGCCCGCGACGACCTGGCGGACCTGCGACTCTACGATTCTGCGGGACGCGAAATTCCCTATGCAGTGCGCGTGCGGCGTGAGGTTGATGACGCGCAGCCAGTTTCCGGCCACATGTTCAATCAAGCGGCCGTCGGCCATGCCACCGAAGTCACTGTCGATTTAGGCGAGTCTCCGGGTGAACACAACGAAGTGGAGATCGACACGGCGGGCACTAATTTCCGGCGCACGGCGACAGTCGAAGGTAGCGACAGCGGCGCGGATTGGAAAGTTCTGAAAACCGGTGACGTCATTTTCAGCTTCACGTCGGTCAACGACACCGCGCGTTCCGGTCGCGTCAGTTATCCGACCAGCCGTTTCCGCTATCTTCGCGTTCGCGTGAGCGCAGATGAACGTGTCGACAGAGAGCCGCCGGCGATTACGGCAGTGCGCGTTTGGTTGGCGAATCGCGAAAAAGGCGCAGCCGTCACCTGGCATGTGGCTGTCCCTTCATATCAGTTGTTGCGACACGGCGGCGCGCCGGCTTCTTCGTGGACGATTGATCTGGGTGGCAAAGTGCCGTGCGATCGTCTGCTGCTGACAACAGACGACCAATCGTTTTCCAGACCTTTTGAGGTTGAGGTTATCGATGATCTACAAAACGCGCGGGTCATTGCATCCGGTGAGCTGGCGAGATCCGTCGGCGACCGGAATCAGGTAACAACAATCACCTTCGACAATGAAGAACATGCACGCAAGCTGCGACTCACTACTGACGACTATAACAATCCGCCACTCTCAATCCGCTCGATCCAAGCGAGTGCTCCGCTGCGCGAACTCTATTTCCAGTTAAGAGAGCCGGCGCAGCAGCCTCTGAAACTTTATTTTGGGAATGCGAACGCGGATGCGCCCCACTATGACTTTGAGAAGGAGTTGACGGCAAAGCTGAAAGCGCCTGTAATCCCAGCCGCAGTCGGAGCCTTCGTCGCGAACCCCCATTACAGTCCGCCGCCGTTGCCGTTCACCGAGCGTTTGCCGTGGTTAATCTACCTCGTCTTGACGATTTCGAGCGTCGCCCTCGCGCTGATTCTGTTCAGCCTGGCGCGTGCAACAATGCGGCTGGATAACTCTGAGCGCCGGTCGGCACAAACTTGAGGCTGGATGCTCGGTGAGTTACTTATTCCTTGCGGCCTGTACCCTGATCCTGGGCATTCGGGTCTCTCTTATCGATTGTTATCGATGTTGCGGTCCTTTCTGGTGTTCCCTTAGTGCGACCCGCGACATTCGCCACAGCTGCTGCCAACTCTGGTCCTGTTATGGGTTTTGCTAAATGTATGTGGTAACCGGCTGACAGTGCGTGTAGACGATCCTCTGCTCTCGTATAAGCCGTCAGCGCTACCGCTGGCGTGCTGCCGCCTCTATCTGCTGAGAGTGCCCTCACCTTGCGAATCAGTCCGTACCCATCTTCGTCCGGCATCCCAATGTCAGCGACGAGCACATCCGGCTTCCAATTTTCGAGGTGCACGAGAGCTTCACCCGCTGAAGACGCTGCTCTTACGACAGCTCCGTAGTGCGCCAACATAGTTGTAACAAGCTCTCGGAAATCGACCTCATCATCGACAATCAGTAATCGCAGACCATCGAGTGATGGTGAATTAGCAGTCCGTTCAGAACGAGAGACCACCAGATTATTGATCTCAAATTCATGTGATCGGACTCGATGTTCAGAGGTTCCCATCAGCGGAAGACTCACAATGAAGGTTGCGCCCAGACCTTCACCGGGACTTTCGGCGTGGACTGTTCCACCATGTATTTCGACCAGATGACGAACGATTGCAAGTCCTAATCCGAGGCCCCCGTGCGTCCTGGTGCTCGATCCATCGGCCTGACTGAAGCGTTCAAATACTCTGGGCAGAAAGTCACGCTTGATCCCTTCGCCGGAATCACTCACGGCGATCAGTGCATGAGAACTGGTGCAGTTCAACTTGACTTGCACCGAACCGTTTCTAGGAGTGAACTTCACGGCATTCGACAATAGATTCCAGACGACCTGCCGCAAGCGATCGACGTCGCCGTAGACGAGAGTACCGACAGGCTCTAACACCAGCTCGAGGCGGACTGCCTTTGCTTGAGCCGTCGGTCTAATGCTCTCGAGCGCTGCTTCTATAACCGGTTGGAGCTCGCAGGGACTGAAGTCAAGTGGCAGCTTCCCCGTAATGATGCGCGACACTTCAAGCAAATCATCAATCAGTTGGGCCTGGGAGCTGGCGTTGCGGGCGATCGTTTCGAGCGCTTTGGGCTGCTTATCTGCCGGCAGATCACCGTGGAACAGCAGCTCGGCCCAGCCGATGATTGCCGTCAGTGGTGTCCGTAACTCGTGAGAAAGGGTTGAAAGAAACTCATCCTTGAGGCGATTGGCTGATTCGGCTTCCAGCCGCGCTTCTTTCTCTCTGGCCAGGGCCTGACGACGTTCGGTTATATCGTGGGCCATACCACGCACAATCGGGGTCTGAACTCCCTGAACACGGAGCGTGTTGTAATACTCCCAACATCTCGTTTCGCCGCTAGTGGTCTTTACTCTCATTATTCCGCGGGCAAATCCGTTTTCCTTGATCTCTCTGAGATAGTCGTCGAACTGGTCGCGGTATTCGCCCACCAGCCCGTCGCGGATATGAAAACCAATTAGAGCCTCCTGCTCGTAACCGAGAACACGAGCGGCCCACGGATTTACTGACAGAACCCGTCCTTGCAGGTCGTGAGTGCACATTAGCTCGTGACTGTTATCCACGAGATCGCGATAACGATCCTCACTCTCTACTAAGGCCTGCTCGGCAAGCTTGCGTTCGGTGATGTCAATCGCCATTACCAGTTCGGCGCGTCTGCCAGAGAAATCTAATTGATGCGCGGTGATCTCCGCGGTGATGGTGGAGCCATTCTTCTTTCGGTGTCTCCACTCACTCGGCCGAGCCAACCGCCCGGACCTGCGGGCGAGAACATCATGAAGTTTTTGCACGTCCTCTGGTGGACGGATCTGCGCGAGCGTCATTGAGAGAAATTCTTCGCGCGAATAGCCGTACTGTACAACCGCGGCATCATTGACGGCAAGGA
>JBKPPE010000524.1:0-2005 GCA_046733375.1 Acidobacteriota bacterium
CTACACGCAGATGCTCGAACGCACGGTCGCAGAGCTTCAGGGTGAAGAGGTTGAGGACGAGACGAGTGTCACGCTCAATCTCGCCGTGGACGTCGCGATACCCGAAGAGTACATCTCCGACATGGGGCAGCGGCTGCGGACGTACAAACGAGTTTCATCAGCGCGGGACGAGGCCACGCTCGTGAGCATTCGCACCGAGACGGAGGATCGTTACGGGCGCATTCCGGCGTCCGTCGATCGGCTGTTTGCTTACGCCCGTTTGCGTCGCTTATCGGAAGAGCTCGGGGTGGTTTCAATTGATAAGACACCGGACGGTGTGGCCATCAAATTCAGCGAAAAAGCGCGGATTTCGCCGGAAAAACTACGTCAATTCATTACCAGTCACGAGGGCACGGTGTTCACTCCAAACGGTGTTTTGCGGCTGGTTTTGACGGAAGATGAGCAGGACAACGTGCTCGAGGTGGCTCGCGACGTGTTGCTCCAGCTTCGTACAAGCGATTAGAATTCGGGCCGCAGATAGACGCGGATATTTACGGATAGGAGTATTTATTGTGAGATTCAAATACCTTGCAGTAGCGGCTGTGTTGGCGCTGGGAATCCTTGGTGTCAGCCCGGCATATGTCTTTGCGCAGGAAGGCGAAGTGACGGTCGTTGATGAAGTGATCGCCCAGGTCAACGACGAAGTGATCACGCTCTCGATGCTTAAGCGAGAGACCAAGGAACGCATCGAAGCCCTGAAACAGAACGGGATGACTGAGCAACAGGCGGTCGCCGAGGTTGCGAAGCGCCAGGCGGAATTGATTGCGACGCTGATCAACGAAAAACTGCTGTTGCAAAAAGGCAAAGAGCTCGATCTCACGAACGACATCGAAGCGGAAGTCAACCGTCGCATGTTGCAGATCGCCGAGGAGCAAGGCATCAAGACGATTGAAAAGCTTTACGAAGCGATGGTGCAGAGTGGACTCAAACCCGAGGACGTGCGCCGCACCATGCGCGCCGAAATGATGAAGCAGGCGGTGTTGCAACAAGAAGTTGATCGGCGCGTGTATCTGAATCCTTCTCCCGACGAAGTAAAGAAATACTTCGAGGCGCATCCCGATAAGTTTCGCAAGCAGGAGAGCATCAAGCTTTCTGAGATTTACCTGAGCAACGCGGGCAAGGACGAGGCGGCGGTAAAAGCGAAGGCGCTCGACTTGGTCGCGCAGATTCGCGCTGGTGCTGATTTCAAAGCGCTCGCGGCCGCGAATTCAGAGCGCGAGAAGAATGGCAAGCGGACTGCGCCGGAGGACTTTGGCTACGTAGGTGAGTTTGACTTACCGAGTTTGCGTGAGGATTTGGTCGGGGCCCTGAAGGACGTGAAAGCCGGCGGTGTCGCGGAGCCGATTAAACTTAGTGATGGCTACCAGATCATTCACGTCGATTCGCGCACGCCGGGTGGAGACACGCCGACGTTCAATGACAATCGTGTGCGTGAAGCGATGTTGGCAGAACGCCAGCCCAAGGAACGCGAACTCTATCTGCAGAACTTGAGAAACGAGGCGTTCATCAAAATCACTGATGCGTATCGCGCCGGTGTCGATCCGCTCTTGAAGATCTCTGCGCCAGTCGCCGCTAAAGGCAACGACAAGGAAAAGACTGACAACAAGAAATCCAAGAAGCCGTAGTCCGTGTTTTTTCCGTTCATCTGTGACTGAGATAAAACCTTTCAAAATTCGCGACATCGAAATCAACCCGCCATTGGTCCTGTCACCGATGGCGGGTGTTACTGATGTCTCCTTCCGTCGCTTGTTGAAGCGGCGCGGCGGTGTTGGTCTTTCGGTTTCCGAGTTCATTTCTGTCGAAGGACTAACGCGAAACAATCCGAAGTCGAAACGGCAGATGCGGTTCTACGAAGATGAACGACCGTTCGCGGTGCAGATTTTCGGCGGTCAAGTGGAACGGATGTGCATGGCGGCGGAGATGGCTGAAGAAGTCGGCGCCGATATTCTCGACGTCAACTGCGGGT
>JBKPPE010000525.1:0-5435 GCA_046733375.1 Acidobacteriota bacterium
GAACATGGAAGCACGAAACAAGATTCGAATGACTACTCACACAGCGGCTGGCACTGTGATTGCCCCGTTGCTTCACGAGAATGGATGTGTACGTTTAGCGGACCACTATTCTCCAAATTCAAATTTTTACGAAGGGGTAAGATCATGGGACTGTTCGACAAAATGTTTGGGCGCGGAGCATCCGCGGCTCAACAAGAACCAAACGCTGGGCAGCGCTTCAACGAACTGAAACTAAAATACCAATCAGTTCTGAATGAAATTGAGCGAGATGAGGTGCGCCTGCAAAACCTACATGTGCAGGACAACAAGCTGTACATCAAAGGCACCGCGCCGTCGGATGACGTCAAAAACAAAGTGTGGGAGCAAATCAAGCTCGTCGATTCAAACTACAATAATGATCTGATAGCGGACATTGATGTGGATTCGAGTCGAGCCATCGGTGCGGCCGCCGGCGGCGGACAAGGACAAGGCGGACAAACGTACACGGTTAAGGCCGGTGACAATCTTTCGAAGATCAGCAAACAATTCTACGGCGACGCCGACGAGTATATGCGAATCTTTTATGCGAATAAGGACAAGCTTCGTGATCCTGACAAGATTCAGGTCGGGCAGGAATTAACTATTCCATCGGCGAATGCCTAGTTCGTTCTGCAGGCTGGAGTCGGTGTTCACGCTTCGGCGACTGCAGCTTCGCTTGTCATCTGTGGTCGCTTGCGTCCGCCAATCCATTTCCGGATTGAGTCGGCCAGCACAATTACGGCCGCCGTCATGATGATCGCAGTCAGCGAAGTGTTGATATAGCCCTGCGTTGAGGTTAGGGGGTTCTGGGCCTGCGGCCAGAAAATGTCGCGAATCGATTGATAGCCGGCGACGAGCGTCGTCGTTCCCACAAACGAAAGCGGCGCGATCGTTACCCAGGCATACCGCGCTTTCCCCATGTTGATGATGACAGTCGTCGCGACGCATAACGCAACCGCCGCCAGCAATTGATTCGCGATACCGAACATCGGCCAAATTGTCGAGATCGATCCCGTGAGAATGAATCCGGACCACGCCGCTACGACAACGGCGCTGGTCAGAATTGATCCCGGCAGCCAGTTTGGTTCTTCAAGTTTGCGCACAAATCTGCCCCCGAATTCTCCCAGCAAGAATCGGGCGACACGTGTGCCTGTATCAATCGTGGTCAGGATGAAAAGCGCTTCGAACATGATCGCGAAGTGGTACCAGTACTTCATCAGTCCGCTCAGTCCGGGAATTCCATCGAAAATTTTCGCTATGCCGAGTGCGAGCGTTACCGCGCCACCGGTGCGGCCACGAACCTTTTCTCCTGATTCAGCTTCAAGTCGATCGAGTTCCTGCGTCTGAAGATTGAAGTCCGGTCCGTTTTCAGCCTGCACCATGCGAACGTATGCCGCCTTCTGTGCGTCAGTCTTCTGAGCAGTGTTGATAGCGAAGTAGTCTCCCGGAAAGAGCGACGTGGCGGCAATCAAAGCGACCACTCCGACAACGCCTTCCATCAACATGCTGCCGTACCCGATCATGCGCGCGTCAGTTTCCTTCGCAATCATCTTGGGCGTCGTGCCCGAAGAAATCAGCGCATGGAATCCACTAATGGCGCCGCAGGCAATCGTGATGAAGACAAATGGGTAAACCTTGCCTGGAACGATCGGCCCACCGCCGTTAACAAACGGTGTCACTGCAGGCATGTGCAACGTCGGGTGCACGACGATCACGCCGATGATCAAAAATGCAACCGTGCCGATTTTCAGGTAAGAGGAAAGGTAATCCCGCGGGCAAAGCAGCAACCACACGGGCAGAACTGACGCGATGAATCCATAGCTCGCCATCAAAGCGGTCACTTGTCCCGGCGTGAAAGTAAAGGCTGAACCCCACGACGAAGTAGCAATCTTTCCGCCGAGCCACACGGCAAACAACAACAAGATGACACCAATCGCTGATGCTTCCGTAATTTTTCCTTTGCGGAAGCGATACATGTAGCCGCCCATGAACAGCGCCAGCGGAATCGTGAATCCGACAGTGAACGTGCCCCACGGCGACTCAGCCAATGCATTCACGACGACCAGCCCGAGGCCCGCGAGCGCAATCACGACGATGAAGAGAATGGCGACGCCGGCGACAAAGCCCGACAACCCGCTGATTTCCGTGCGTGCAATCTCCGCGAGTGACTTTCCCTTGCGCCTGATGCTCGCGGCCAGAATCATAAAGTCGTGCACGGCACCGCCCAGGCAAACGCCAATTACCAGCCACAGCAATCCCGGGAGAAATCCAAACTGCGCCGCCAGCACTGGGCCAATCAACGGACCCGCGCCTGAGATGGCCGCAAAGTGATGACCGAACAAGACCCATTTGTTCGTCGGATAGTAGTTATGACCGTCGTACATCGTCTGTGACGGCACTGGTCGCTTGTCGTCGAGGGCCAAAACTTTCGCGGCGATGAAGGCAGAGTAATAGCGATACGCGATCGCCATCACACACAGCGCGCCAACGATAATCGGAAGGGCGTTCATGTGGACTCTGAAATAACACACCCGCCGGATAAGCTCAACAACTGTTGGAAAAAAGCGGCACTTCTGGTGCGGCAAAGACTTGACTCAGAAGATAGATTCGAAGAAAGTTTGATCACTTCCCAGGCATGAAACCTGCTTCGGCGGTGTCGGGTAAATGTCCCCTTTCAAGATTCGCAATCTGATTGTCATCGCGCTCTGCTGGTGCGTGATGCTGACGTCTGTCGCGCCGGTTGCGTTGGCGCAAAAGAAAACGGCGCCCGTCGAAGCTACGCCGCCTCCCGTTCGCGAAGAATTTAAGTTCGGCACCGTCGATCTCGAAATGCTCGAGCAAGTGAATCTGCTCGACCGCCGCTTCGAGCGCGAGGGCATGGTGCTCGAAGATGAGGCGACTAACGCCTATCTTTTCCGTATCGGGCAAGCGCTGATTCCAAAGGGCCTCACGCTGGAAAACGTCTCATGGAAGTTTCGCGCGCTCCGCGATCCGCAGCCGAACGCGTTCGCCCTGCCCAATGGCTCGATCTATGTGACAACCGGATTGTTGTGTCTGATCGACAACGAATCGGAACTCGCAGCCATTATCGCGCACGAATTGACTCACGTGATGCGGCGGCACACTTACATGCAGAATCGGAGTAATCGCAAGAAGTTCCTGACGATGAACATTATGGCCGCCGTCGGTGCTTACGCTCCGGGCGGCATTGTGGGCGCGGCGATTTCAGCGATCACTATGATTGCGCCCTTCATCATCATCGCCACAATCTTTGGCTACAGCCGCGACCTCGAACGCGAAGCCGACTTAAAAGGCATCGACATGATGATTAGCGCCGAGTATTCGCCGGAAGAGATGGTTAACGTGATGAAAGTGCTCGACCGCGACATCGAGGGCGAGAACATCAGATTGTTCTACAACGATCATCCCGCACTGCGAGAAAGAATTAGCTATCTGAGTTCATATCTCGGCGCGCGCGCCGACAAAGTGACGCCGCAAATGGAACTGAATCGCGAGAAGGCGGCGTACTTTCGCACCATGGAATCGCTGATGCGTCACGATGTGCAATTGCAAATCAACGGCGGACGCTTTCGCTCAGCCGTCTACATCGCCCAGCGTCTGGTCGATTTTCATCCCGATTCCGAAAATCTTTTCTGCCTTGCCGAGGCGTATCGCACCCTCGGTCCGCGGGCGCCGCAACTCACGGAAAAAGACTTAACAAACGGCGCGAAGAAAGACGCGGCGAAAAAGCGCGAAAAGAGAACGGATGAAGAAGTGGAGCGCGAGCTGCTTGCGACCCCCGCAGGCCAGGAACACTGGAAGACGCACCAGCAAAAGGCCGAAGAGTTTTATCAACGCGCGCTGTCCGCGGAAAATCCGGTCGCCGTGGCCCACCGGGGACTTGGAATGTTGTACGAAAAGCTCGACCGCAGAGCTGACGCCGCCAACGAATACGAGAAGTATCTCGAGATTGCTGCCGCGGCGACCGATCGTGAGCGCATTCAAAGGCGCATTGAAAATCTAAGGAGACCCCCGCAATGACTTTCGCTTGTTCAATTGTTCCGTCGAGGTTTCGCAAATCAACCATCACTTTCATCGCCATTCTGATCATCACGACAGCCCCGACGATTGCGCGCGCTCAGTTTCTGCATCCAAAAATCGCGAAGAAAGAGACGACCATACGCAACGTCATCATCCTGCCGGCGAAAGTTGATATCGTCCGGGACAGCATGAAGGGGCCGGAGGGCATGGGGGCTGAATCGGAACAGCTGAGTATGCGCGTGGAGAGAGCCGTGGCGGACGCGCTCGAAAAGCAAAAGCATGTGAAGACGCTGAACGCTCCCGCAGCCGCGACGGGCGAAGGCGATGGTCAGCAGAAGTACAACATTGCGGACTTCCAGACCAAGTTCGACGATTTGCTGCCTCGCATCATGAAGAAGCGCAGCGACGTGAAGAAGGGCCGCTTCACGATCGGTGATGAAGTCTTGAATCTGAACCTGGACAAGAGCGTCGACGCGATCGTTTTCATTCGTGGTCAGGGTCAGAAATTGACGGGCGGTAAGACCGCGTTCGTCCTTCTGGTCGGCGGGGCGCCGGCATATCTGAAAATGCAGATCGGAATGGTCGATGCGCGGACTGGCGAGGTGCTGCTCTACACCGATCCGATGTTCGCCGGCGATCCGACGACCGCCATCGATCGTTTGCGTAGAGCACTGGAATCAGGATTTAAGAAACTGCCGGTCGTTAGCGCGCAGTAGGTGCAGACTCGACTCCCGCTTTCAAATCCGCATAAAGCAAGCGATGAAAGAGGTGTTCGCCCGCTTCCCGACGAACTGAAAGGCGACCGGCGCCGTACGAGCGCGATTTCAGACCGCGTTGCACTGAGGCGCAGATATCCAGGTCTTCCCGTTGAATCTGGTCACCGATCGAGACACTCGCGAGATTTCGCTCGCGGGCTCTTTCGGAAACATCGGTGAAGAAGAAATCAAACACCACTTCAGTTTTATCGACGGTGATTGGGCGGACAAGGTTTGTGTCCATCACGCCTTCGTAGCAGTTAATCATGAAGTTCGGGTAAATCCAGTAATACAAAGCGCGATCGCCTTTACGTGTTTCCGCGACGTTTGAGTCGTTGGCGGGCGGTAGCCCGCCTCTAAACTTCTGTGAATCGTTTAGCGGCGGGCTACTGCTCGCCGAGTTAACGATCGGACTGGATTGCAGACAGTGTCGCGGGCCGCATTCGATTTTGTAGTTGCTGTAGTCGAGCACGCTGTCCAAGCCTTTGTGTAGATGCGGAACGTGATAGCCGCCATCAAGATAGTTGTCGACAAAGACTTTCCAGTTGCAGTCAATCATGTAGGTGCGACGCTCGAACCATTTCAGATCCTTTAGCTCGAGAGCGCGGAATTCCGCGGTCA
>JBKPPE010000526.1:0-2681 GCA_046733375.1 Acidobacteriota bacterium
CCACCGATCGTTCCATCTTTCAACGCTTCCATTAAGGCAGCTTCATCGACGAGCGCACCGCGAGCGGTGTTGATCAGAATAGCTGTTGGTTTCATCAACTTAAGCTCAGCGTCGCTAATCAAGTTTCGTGTCGCGTCCGTCAGTGGACAATGCAACGACAACACATCACTCCGTCGTAAGACTTCAGGAAACGACGCGCGACCTTCGCGAATGGCGCCAGAGCCTTTTCTCTCAGCAATCAACACCTCCATTCCCACGGCACGCGCGAGTTTCTCAGTCGCTTTTCCCAGCGCACCATAACCCACAATTCCGATAGTCGAACCGCGGACATCGTTGATCGCATGATCCAGTAAGCAGAACTGCTTTGCCTGCTGCCACTCTCCGCGAATCACATCTTCACGATAGGCAATCAGATTTCGACGCAGCGCTAAGATCAGAGTCAACACATGTTCTGGCAAAGACGTCGTGGCGTAATTGCGTCCATTGCACACTGCGATGTCATGAGACCTACAGAACTCAAGATCGATGTTATCGACACCAGTCGCCGCTACTGCAATCAAGCGTAGCGACGGCAGGAGTCCAAGCACATCGGCACGCAACGGGAGCTTGTTACAGATAACGATCGTCGCGTCTCGCGACCGCTCCACGATTTGTTCTGGGTGGGTGGTTTGGTAGTCGACCCATGAATGTTCAAAACTTGGAGTGCGAAATCCAACTGCAAATGTTCCTCGTTCCAAAAAGACAATGGATTCGATCTTTTGGGTGTGTGACATGGAAATTCGTAGACCGTGGCCGGAGGTTCTGTTTAGCGGATTGGATCGATCCAAGAATTTGGAACGGTTTTATGCTCCTTGTTACTTTTGCCCGATCTCTGCGAAGTGTTGGCCCCTAAGAACTCTCGCAACTTAACCGTTTTTGGCCTGACTTCGGCCCACAAGACTTGGTGGAATGTTTGTTGCATTTCAGTCCGGCGGTTGGTCTTGCCCATTGTAGATCATTTCCGAATCACACTAGCTGATACACCCCACGTAGCCAGCATCGCAGTTGAAAGGAGTCAGACACATGAAGTTAACGACAGTATTCTTTCTGCTCGTTTCTCTCCTGGTGGTCGTGAGTCCGGTTCTAGCACAAACGACCGGTTCAATTTCTGGAGAGGTCCGAGACGAGAAACAAGCGGTAATTCCAAGTGCCACGGTCAGTGTTCGAGACGTGGCGACAAACGTATCCCGCGCGGCCCAAACCGACAGTGACGGCCGTTACCGCTTCACAGGCGTGCCCGTAGGCGAATACGAAGTCACCGTAGAGGCGACGGGGTTTGCAAAGTACGTCCAATCGGGAATCACTTTAGTTCTCAACCAGTCCGCTACAGTCGATGTCACGCTGAAAGCCGGTGGCGTGGCTGAAGTTGTGAATGTGGTTGAAAACGCTTCGATACTAAACACGGCGAACACTGAGGTGGGTACCCGCTTTGACTCACGTCGATTATCGGAACTACCGATCGCCCCCAATCGCAACATCTATAACATTGCCCTATCGGCACCGGGCGTCAGCCAATTACAGTCAAACCAGGCTGGCTTTACGAATGGTATTAACTATTCGTCCAACGGCGGTCGGCTAAGATCAAACAACTTCCTTCTCGACGGTCAGGACAACAACGACTTCGGCGTTGCCGGAGCAGTTGTACAGTTGAATAACCCTGACTTGATCCAGGAAGTGCGACTAGTCACAAATCAGTTCAGCGCTGAATACGGTCGCAATAGCAGCTCAGTTTTCAATGCGATTACCAAGAGCGGCTCTAATGAGTTTCACGGATCCGGTTTCTGGTTTCATAACGATAACCACTTGAATGCTTGCAGCAACCTGAACAAGAACGGCGGCTTCTGTAATAAAGCTTCAACGGTTGCAGCAAATCGCATCGCTCCTTTCAGGCTTGAGAATCAGGCAGGTCTAACGGTCGGTGGACCTCTGTATCTGCCCCGCTTCGGCGAAGGTGGTCCATCCTACACAAGCGGAAAAGATAGAACGTTCTTTTTCTTCGCGCTACAACGTTGGTGGGATCGCCGTTTAGGACAAGGTGTAACCATCCAGGGCGTTCCGACAGAGGCTGGTCGTCAGATTCTGCAGCAGCAAGTTGGCAATCGCCCGCAGGTTCAGGCTCTTCTGGGCTTTTTGCCCGCGGCGCAGGCAGCGAACGGCACTACTGCTCCGTTTTTCATTGGACCAACCAGGTTCGACGTTCCCTTGGGTTCGCTGACCGGCTCGAGCTCCTTCATCTTTAATGATTGGCAGCAGTCGATTCGGTTGGACCATAACATTAACGACAAACACACACTGACTGGACGCTATATTTATCAGGACCAGGACACGGTGGGTGCAGGGCAGTCGACACCTCCTGGATATGAATCCTCGAACGTGTCGCGCAATCAGGGTGTGAACATTGCGCTCAACAGCCTTTTGAGTTCACGCATGGTCAACGAAGTGCGTCTCGCTTACCTGCGAGCAGCAAGTGCTACGGTGGCTTCGGATCTCCGCGCAGAGGCAATTCCTTCGATCCAAATCACTGACCTCGGAATACAGGGACTTAACGCCGGCAACACCCGCACAGCAATTGGTTTGGCGGCGAATTTACCGCAGGCGTCGTTCCGCAACACCTACCAGATCCAGGACACCCTGTCGTACAC
>JBKPPE010000527.1:0-4330 GCA_046733375.1 Acidobacteriota bacterium
GCCGAGTCAATTCGACTTCGCACTGAGGCGCTGGCCTGGTGGAAGCGGTCAGGGTGGTAATTACGCGCGAGCGCGTGGTACGAGTTCTTCACTTCATCTGCGGTCGCTGTGCGATCGATGCCCAGCGTTTCATAGTGATCAACTGCTCGGTCGATTCGCGTCAGGAACTCTTCAAGAGTTTCGCCGACGCTTGCGGCACTAACGCGTTGCGGTGAATCACTCAACTGTGAATTTGAAGTCGTGGCTCGCTTCAACACGCCGGCCGTGGTCAAAGCATAGATCGCGCGCAACGTTTCTTCTTCCGGCATTCCACCGAGCGCCAGCAAATCCTTAATGGAGATTGCGGTAGTCACTCGCGAGAGAACGAATGCTTCGTTCGGCGAAAGATTGAACGACTGGCCATTGTGCTGAGCTGTGCCGATGTGCTCGTCGCGATTCGCGAAGCGGGATTTTATGTATGCGCCAGGAAGATGGCGAGTCGATTCCAGCAAAAGACGTTCGATGTCGACTGTAACGCGATTCTCTTTGGCAATTCGCACGCGCGAATCGAACTGCCAAAGCCCCTCGGTCCAAAGCAGTGTCGCGCGCAGCATGTCCGCTACTTGATTCGCGCGAATTGTCCGGATCTGTTCGGGATCCAGATTGCCCTGCTTCGTGAGTTGCGCGAGCACGTCATCATCGGTCGCCGTGGGAGATACCTTCGCAACAACCTCTTCCGCAGCAAGTCCGCTGCGCCTGAGAAACTCGACGAGACGATGCGCGCGAATGTTCGAAACAGCGAAGACAGTGGCGCCATCTTCGAAGTAAATGACCGTCTTCGCTCGCTCTCGCGAAAGTCGCAGGGCGCCGGAGGCCGATGCCTGTTGGATTTCGCAAATCAGTTCGCCGAGCGATTTGTCGGCAAGATTTCCTTGTTGGTCAGCAGTCATCTTTGTGGCTTTGCGCCGTCAAGAATGATAGCGCACGGCTCATGCGGCGCGGAAGTTCAAAAACATTTTGGTACTGTCTTACTTTGCGGTTTTCTTTGCGTCTTGGCGCCTTTGCGTGAGAGTTCAACGCAAGAAGCTAGGTTCACGCAAAGACGCCAAGGCGCAAAGGTTCGCAAAGCTTAACCTAAGACGCCACCAACATTGGGCGAATATGCGAGAGCTTCACGCTTTGGGATGAGCCTTGTCGTACACCTCGATGAGTTTTTCCATCGAGACGTGCGTGTAGACCTGTGTGGTTGAAAGTCTCGCGTGGCCGAGCAGCGCCTGAATGTCGCGCAAGTCTGCGCCGCTGTCCAACAGATGCGTGGCGAACGAATGACGAAGCGCGTGCGGGCTGATGTCATGAATGCCCGCGCACATTCTGATGTACTTTTCGACGAGCCGGCCCACTGACCGCGTCGTCATCCGCGTGCCCTGATAATTCAGAACGAGTGGCTGTGCATCACGTTTTGTTACCGCTGCGTTCATTAGGAATTTCTCGCGAACCGAGAGATATTCTCGCAGCGCCCTGGCCGCTGGCTCGCCGAATGGCACGATACGTTCCTTCCGTCGCTTCCCGAACACTCGCAACAGTTTGTTATTAAAGTCGATGTCGCGCAGATCGAGCTGGACCAATTCTGAAACGCGCACGCCAGTGGCGTATAGCAGTTCGAGAATTGCGCGGTCCCGTTTGCCGAAATCGGTGTCGGCGTCAGGTGTTTCAATGAAACGAACAGCGTCCTCGACCGAAAGATGTACCGGCAGCTTCTTTTCTTTCCGCGGCGTCGCGACCAGTTTTGCGGGATTGGCCTCGACCACGCCCTCCCGCACCAGAAATTGAAAGAAGGTGCGGAGCGCCGCCAGTTTACGCGCGATTGAAGACTTCTTCTTGTGATCCGAGTGAAGTGTCGCCAGCCACTCGCGAATGGTGATGTGATCGATTTCGTTGAGATACGGTTCCGCGCGGTTCTTTCCGTTGGCTTTTTCTGCCGGTGGATTTAGATAGTCAAGAAATTGCTGCAGGTCGCTTTCGTAGTTGCGCAGCGTGTGCGCGCTGACATTGCGTTCGTAGCGCAAGTGATCGAGAAAAGAATTGAGCTGATCTGAAATCATCAGAGTTTTACCGAACTGCGCGCGGTAGCGAGCGGGTCCTTCCAGACAAGTCCGCAAACGAATTCAGATTTTGACGTAAAGTTGAGGGGCAGGATCCGCTCACTACAATTCGCGGTTTTGTAACGGTTGCACTCTACACTACGGCCCGTTTTTTGACCAGAAATCCTTTGCGTGCGCGGATGCGGAGGTTATTGTGCGTCTTCACGCGCAAAGCGATTTGGTGATAGCGGCCATCCCGCTTGTCTTCGGACGGGTAATAACTAAGCACGTACTGCTGCGCGAGATCGCCGGCGATTTGTGCGAATGCATCGTCGAGATCGTCAACCGTCTTCGGAATGTAGACTGCGCCGCCGGTTTGCGCGGCGAACTGTTCCATCCGGCGTTCCGCAGCGAGATCACGAACGTTCGCATTGTCGTACAGACCGGTTTGCACGACGTAAATCTGACTTTCGTCGCCCATGAGCTTTTGCAGCGTCGCGTCAAAATCATGATCGTTGCGACTGGTCGTATCGCGACCGTCGGAAACGATGACAATCACACGTCGCCCGCTGAAAGGTCTCAAATACATGAGCGCAGCGAAGACGCCGTCGTATAGCGAGGTCGCGCCCTCCGGCCGGCCGAAATTGTCAATCGTTTGCTGCAAGAGTCGCACATTGTTCGTCATGGGCTGTGCGAGGAAGACTTCGGTCGAGATGGAATAAATCGCCGCCTGATCAACCGGACGCATAACGTTCTGGAAGAACCGCACGGCAGCGTGCTTTTCGAAATCGCGCGACGCAGTCAGGCTGCCGCTGTTATCGAACAGCATCACCAGCCGGACAGGACTTTCTGAGCGGATGATATCGCTGATGGAACTCAACTGGCCGTCGATCCGCAGCTCGAAATCCTCCACAGTCAGGTTTGCGACAGCCACTCCTCGATTATCGACGATGGTCGCCGGCACGGGCACGAGGTTGGAGCTGACGCGCACAACTTCATCCGGCTCCTCGGAATTCATGTTCGACGGATCGGCGACCGGCGTGTGAATGTTTCGCGGATCGGGTCTGTTCGCGTTAGCTGCCTTCGGGTCCTTTTGTCGGCCTGACTGTGAATGCGTCGCGAGGGGTAGGCTGAACAACAATCCCGACACTCCCAGGCAGAGTGCGATTGGGAGTAACCGGGGGCAATTCTGAAGGGTTCGCATACGAGTTAATGAGCGGCCGCCAGCTCACGTTGGTCGACAGTTTGCAGCCACTCGTTCCATTGTTCCAGCGCTAACTTCACTTGCAACAAGTGTCGATCACGTTTACGGCGAACACTGCGTGCGTGTTCCGGCGACAACGGTGCAAGCAAAGCAAAGGTGATGTTCACCGGCTGATAATTCTTCGTTTCGGCGCTGGAAACGTAGTGCGCCAACGCACCAATCGCCGTCCCACGAGGCGCGATCAAGAGTTCTTCACCATTAAGCAATCGCGCCGCATTTCTTCCTGCTATCCACCCCATCGCTACAGACTCGACGTAACCTTCGACGCCGGTAATTTGTCCGGCAAAGAGAATATTTGGATGCGCGCGCATCTGCATGGTTGGCTGTAACATGCGCGGCCCGTTGACGTACGTGTTGCGATGAATTTGTCCGAATTGCAGAAACTCTGCGTGTTCCAGTCCGGGAATCAGTCGCAGCACGCGCGCCTGTTCGCCATAGCGCAGATGATTTTGAAAGCCCACCATGCTGTACGCGTCAGCCATTAGATTTTCCTGGCGCAGTTGCACGGCCGCAAAAGGTGGCCGCCCGGTTCGGGGATCAATTAGCCCGACTGGTTTCATCGGCCCGTACCGCAAAGTATCAACCCCGCGGCGGGCCAATTCTTCAATCGGGAGACAGGCTTCGAACCAACGCGTTTCTTCAAATCGTTGCAGCGGGACGCTGTTGGCATTTGTGAGTTCGCGATAGAAAAGCGCGTACTCGGCTTCGTTAAGGGAGCAGTTGAGATAATCGTCGCCGCCCTTTCCGTAGCGTGCTGCCTTGAATGCAATGGTCTGATCGATCGAGTCGGCCGACACAATCGGCGCGATCGCGTCGTAAAAGTACAGTTGATCGTCACCCGTGAGTCGAATGATTTCTTTTGTCAAAGCATCCGAAGTCAGCGGCCCGGTCGCGACGACAGTGACTTTTTCAGTCGTTAGCGAAATAACCTCTTCACGCGCGACGTCGATGTTCGCATGAGCTTCGATTTCCGAAGTGATGTACTCGGCGAACTGTTGACGATCAA
>JBKPPE010000528.1:0-2439 GCA_046733375.1 Acidobacteriota bacterium
TCCGTTGAAAGGAAGAATCTGGCGGATTGGCCTGATGGGATCAGGCAGCACGCGGGAAAATGTCTTAATAGTCCTCGATGCGTTATCTCGCGCGCTTAAGGCGCAAGGGTTCGCTTGCGAAGCGGGAAGGGAAGCGGCGGAGGTTGTCTATTCCGCCGTTGCGGCTTGAGCAACCGACTGTGAAGTTGGGTTCGGATCTTCAGTAATCAATGCGTCGGTAGTTTGTTCTTTTATCATTCGCGCGACTCTCGGCTTCAACCAAACAACTGCCAGGCCGGCGGCAATCACGTTGCAAGCAACGGCCGCCCAGAACACCGGAATCCACGATCCAGCAGCCGACATCAGCAATGCTGCGCCCGGTCCCGCCAGGATGGAACCGAGCCCTTTCGCTGTGTACTGAATTCCGTAATTCGTCGTCGCGTGACGGCTCCCGAAAATGTCGGCGATGGCGGCCGGGAACAGCGAGTAGATGTCTCCCCAGGCAAAGAACATTAGGGCAGAGGTCACGATAAACCAGAACGGCCTTGCCACGACCAGTGTGAGCGCAACGATGGCGACTGCTTCCATGACAAAGACGATAGCCATTGTGTCATAGCGCCCGATGCGATCTGAGATCCAACCAAAGAACGGCCGCGCTGAACCGTTCAGCACTTGATTGAGCGACAGCGTGAACGTCAAAACCGTGAAGCCGGCAAACAGTCCGAACTTGTCATATCCATAACTGACGGCGATCGGTTTCAGTTGGGCGGACAACATCAGGCCGCTGGCCGTCACCAGCGTCATCATTAGATAGAGCAAGTAAAACGATCCGCTCTTGAGCATTTCCCGTGGCTTGCAGTCACACATTGATTGCACAACTTTGCGCTGCACTTTTGCTTTAATCGCTTCCCATCCGGCGGGCAGCCAACCCGCTGCCGGCATTTTGATGAACTGCGCGGCGATGAGCACCACGATGCCCTGAACTATTCCCCAGGTAATGAATGCCGAACGGTAACCGCTCGACTTAATCATGCGATCGATCGGGAGCGCCGTGAGCGCGGTGCCAAATCCATACGAGCCGGCGACAATACCGACGCACAACCCGCGTCGATCGGGAAACCATTTCATGGCGACGCCGATGCAGCCGCCATAAACCGCGCCGGCGCCGACGCCGCCAAGCGCATACGAGACGTAAAGAGCCGGCAGCGAATTGGCAAGGCCGGCGCCGACCCAACCTGCCGCGACGAACAAACTTGCCAGCGCGACAATTACACGCGGGCCGAATCGATCGACGAAGTAAGCGTTAATTGGAAACAGCCCGGTCTGCGCGATGATAAAAAAGGTCAGAGTCCACTGAACTGCATCCAGCCGCACGTGCAAACTCTTCGTTAGATCCGTAGTAAAGAGGGTCCAGGCGTATTGCAGATTTGCTACGGCCAGCATCGCGACCGAACAAGCGACGAGAATGAACCATCGGTGTGGTGTGCTAACTGGTTCGGAAGTGGTCTTCACCGTGCTTCACCCATGCGGCTCTGCCGCTCGATGTGCGGAAGGTCTCTGACCCTCCGTTCGGTCAAATCAACGAAGCGGGCTGCGCCCGCGCTTGGGGGCAAAGCCCCGGATTCTCTGGCAGCTGCCGGAAGGCCAAAGGCCTTCCGCACATCAAGAGGCAAAGCCGCTTACGCTTTGCCACTACTCTCGAGCAATTTCACGCAGGCATAAACCGCCTTTGTGTTTGGCAGAGACAATCCCAGCTTTTCGCCCAACTCAACCACGGCGCCCACAATCGCTTCCAGTTCAGTGGGCTTACCGGCCTCGATGTCCTGGAGCATGGATGTCTTGTGGTGACCGACCTTCTCGGCGCCCGCGAGACGTTGTTCGACGGAGACACCCATTTCAATACCGAGTTTCTGCGCCACTGATTCTGCTTCACGCATGATTGCCGCAGCGAGTTCGCGCGTCTCGGGACACTGCACAATTTCGATGAGTGTTGCGTGAGTGAGCGCGCTAATCGGGTTGTAAGCCACGTTTCCCATTAACTTCACCCACATGTCGTGACGGATGTTAGTGCGGATCGGGCAACGCAAGCCCGCCTTGATCAATACATCAGCAAGCTCACGACAGCGGTCGCTCTTCGATCCGTCGGGTTCGCCAATGGCGAAGCGATTACCTTCGATGTGCTCGATGACCCCAGGTTCGCTGATTGAAGTCGAAGGATAAACGATGCAGCCGATGACGCGCGCGGAATCAATGTGTTGCGTGATGAGTCCGCCGGGATCCACGGATTCGAGGTGCGTGCCCTCCCACGGGCCGCCGTGACGATAGAAGTACCACCAGGGAATTCCGTTCTGCGCGCTGACCACGGAAGTTTGCGGGCCGATTAACGGAGCAAGCCGCGGTGTCATCGCCGGTAAGCTGTGCGCTTTGAGCGTCAGCAACACGACGTCGACTTCACCGACA
>JBKPPE010000529.1:0-2938 GCA_046733375.1 Acidobacteriota bacterium
GCGGGGTGTCGAGCGTCGTGATGCTCCCGTTGTTAGTGATGGCACGTGACGACGGAATCACAAAAATCGCAGCGCACACCAATATAAATAAAGTCACCGCTGCGAACAGGCGCAACCGCGAACTACCGCTCGTAATCAATGAGTGGGAACTAAATAGCATAGACTGATCTCCGTAACTAAAACTGAGTCTGACAGGCGATTTGAACCGAGTTGAATTAATCCCGGCTGGAATCGAGTTCTTTTACCAGTAACTTAGCCGCGGGTCAAGTAGCTGAGCGAAAAACAATAAGCGATGCTTGACGGATTTGCTCTAAGCCGTTTGCATCCAAGGTTGCGCGATCTGATTTAGTTGCGTCTGGCATTGTTTGAGGGTTAAATACCGCGCGCCATGATCGGCCAGACTTTCGGCAACTATAAAATCACCGCAAAGATCGGCGCCGGCGGACAAGGCACGGTTTACAAAGCGACGGACACGCGACTGGGCCGCAACGTCGTCCTCAAAGTTCTGCCTGCGGAACTCACCGCCAAGGACACAAACCTCAAACGTTTTGATCGTGAAGCGCGGCTGGCGTCGGCGCTTGATCATCCGAACATCTGCACAATTTTCGATCTCGGCGAGGCCGAAGGTCTGCATTACATCGCGATGCAGTACGTCGAAGGCCGCAACGTGCGCCAGCTTGTGAACGGCCGGCCGCTGGAACTCGACAGTGCACTGCGCATCGCAATTCAGGTGGCTGACGCACTGGCGACCGCGCACGCCCGCGGCATCATTCATCGCGACATCAAATCCGGCAATGTGATGGTGACGGAAGAGGGTCAGGTGAAAGTCCTGGATTTCGGTCTGGCGAAGTTGCTTGACGAGAATGAAGCCCAAGCCAGCGGTATTCATCGCACTGAACTGACTGAAGTCGGCGTTCCCTACGGCACGGCGACGTACGCGGCGCCGGAACAGGCGCGGGGTGATCGCGTCGATTGGCGCGCGGACATTTTTTCGACTGGCGTTTTGCTTTACGAAATGCTGACCGGCACGTGGCCATTTCGCGGCAAGACCACTATCGATGTGCGACATGCGGTCATTCACGATCAGCCGAAGGCGCTTGCCGAAGCGCGTCCCGGTCCCACGCCGGCGCGCCTGCAAACAATCCTCGATAAGGCGATGGCAAAAGAGCCGCGCGATCGGTATCAGAAGATCACGGAACTGCGTGATGAGTTACGCAAAGTGCTGCAAGACATTTCCGCGAACGCCCAATTTGAAGTCGCGGCGGCGCCCGCGCGCCACCTAACGGGCTTGAGTCCAGTATCGCGCGCAATGCGTTGGCTGAGACGAATGAGCGGCGGCGAGCTCCACACGAGTGCGCCGCAACTGACTTCGCGACCCACGGTCACCGAATCTCCTGAAGCGTCGTTCACCACTGTGACCGGAGTAGAGAAGAAGAGCCTCGCGGTTTTACCTTTCAAGAATTTGAGTAACGATGCGGCGTCGAGCTTTTACGAATTCTCTCTCGCTGATGCGGTGATTACCGAGTTGGCGCGAATTCGCTCGCTGGTGGTGCGCCCGTCATCGGTGATGTCGAAATATCAGGGCCAGGCAGTGGATCCTGCGGACGTGGGCCGCGAGCTCAATGTTGACGCGGTGCTGTCAGCCGGCTTCATCCACGCCGGCGAACGCTTTCGCGTCAATGCGCAACTGCTCGACGTGCGCAGCAACGAAATCATTTGGAGTGATCGCATCGATGCGTCGTCGGACGACGTCATCGGCGTACAGGATGAACTCACGCAACGGATCGTCGATGGACTGCGGCTTGAGCTAAGTCCCGACGAGCAAGCCGGCCTGGCTCAATCGAAAACCGTCAACGCTGAAGCGTATGAAGAGTACTTGCGTGGCCGCGATCGATTTGCGCGCTTTATCTTTCGCACGGTCTCAGCGGAGGACTGCGATGCGGCCATTCAGCATTTCAATCGTGCGATCGAATTAGATCCGGAGTTCGGTTTAGCGCACGATGGCTTGGGTGCCTGCCACGTCAATCGCGTTTTCAAAGGCCTGGGCGGTGTCGAAGACTTTGAAAAAGCCGAGGTCGCTTTCAACAAAGCGCTGTCAGTCGATCCGACAATTATCGAAGCTCGCATGCTCATGGTTTTTGTCCTGCTTTGGCGCGGCCAGAAACAGAAGGCTCGCGATGAAGTGGCGCGCATGCGCCGCGAAGCGCCCAATGAAGCCGTGGTCTATTTCGTCAAGGCCACGCTGCATCGGCTCGATGGCGAATACGATCGCGCGCTACGCGCGTACGACCGTCTGGTGCATCTTGATCCGGCAGCGTTCGTAGTCGTCAGCTACAACCGCGCGCTCATCTTTCTTTATGAGGCGAAATTCGAGGAGGCGCAGCGGGAACTCGATCGCGCATCTTCGGTCGAGCCAAACAATCCACTGCTGAAGACCGTTCGGGCTTTAGTCTTGTATTACACGAAGCATCCCGCCGATGCCGAAGCGCTGCTGCGCGAAATCGTCACAGACCATCCGAACCTGAATGGCGTACGTCCGTTTCTCGCGATGTGTCTCAGCCGTGCGGGCAAACACGAACAGGCACTTGCAGAACTCAACGACGCCGTAAAGCGCAACGCCACAGTCGATCCGGACATCGCCTACGCGGTCGGCTCGGTCTACGCGCTCGAAGGTGACAAGCCAAACGCCTTTGAATGGCTGGAGCGATCAGTCGCGCTCGGGAACGGAAACAAGCCGTGCTTCGCCGGTGACCCGAATCTCAAGTCATTGCGGGACGACGCACGATTTGTGCAGTTGATGGCGCGGATGACGCAGTAATCTCGCAATCGGGCTAGGCCTGATTCGCCGCCTCTGTTATACTGTTTCCGCTTACCTCGCCGGGCAATCTGCCTGGCCCAACGCACCGCAAAGCAACTTAGGTTCAATGCAGTGAACAGG
>JBKPPE010000530.1:0-8313 GCA_046733375.1 Acidobacteriota bacterium
GACCAGCCCTGCGAACAAGCCTAAAGAAACTACACCTCTCGGCGATATGCCGGCCGAGGAATTCCGCCGTCACGGTCACGAACTGATCGATTGGATAGCGGATTACTTCGAAAACATAGACGAACTGCCGGTGCTCGCCCAAATTGAACCGGGCGATTTGAAAGCGCAACTCCCATCGTCACCACCTGAAAAAGGCGAATCGATGGAAGCGATTCTCGACGACGTTGATCGGCTGATCATGCCTGCGCTGACCCATTGGAGCCATCCTTCGTTCTTCGCTTATTTCGCCACTTCCACTTCGGCCCCCGGGATTTTCGGCGAGCTGTTGAGCGCCGCGTTTGACGTGAAGTCGATGCTGTGGCGGACTTCGCCGGCCTCCACGGAACTGGAAGAAGTCGTGCTCGATTGGCTCAGGCAAATGATCGGCGTCGACGCAGGAATGAGCGGAATAATCTACGACACTGCGTCTGTCTCGAGCATGCATGCGATTGCGGCCGCACGCGAAAAGGTTGAGATGCGCATCCGCGAGGAAGGAATGAGCGGCAGAAAAGATCTTCCGCTGCTCCGCATTTACGCCTCAGAACAAGCGCACTCATCCATCGATAAAGGCGTCATCACACTCGGGCTCGGCCAACGCGCCCTACGCAAAATTCCCACCGACAAAGAGTTTCGCATGGACGTGAAGGCCCTCGCGGCGGCCATTGAAGAAGACAAGCGCGCAGGCTTTCTTCCGTTCTGCATCGTGGCGACAGTCGGCACGACATCGACGTCCAGCATCGATCCTGTTCCCGAGATAATCCCGATCAGTAAAGAGCACGCGATGTGGCTGCATGTTGATGCCGCGTACGCTGGTTCAGCAGCAGTTGTTCCGGAGTTGCGACACGTACTCGACGGCTGTGACCGTGCTGATTCGCTAGTGATGAATCCCCACAAGTGGTTGTTCACGCCTTTCGATCTCTCAGTTCTCTATTGCCGTCACATGGATCTGTTGCGGCGTGCGTTTTCGCTTGTGCCGGAATATCTGCGCACACCCGAGCAGGACAAAGTTCGCAGCGGCTCTGATTACGGCGTACAACTTGGTCGCCGGTTTCGCGCGCTGAAACTGTGGATGATCATTCGCTACTTCGGCCATGAAGGTCTCGTGGCGCGCATTCGTGAACACATTCGGTTAGCACAGCTCTTCGCTTCATGGGTGGAGGAATCGGCGGATTGGCAATTGATGGCGCCTGTGCCTTTCGCGCTCGTCTGTTTTCGCGCAAATCCAAAGGTGAGTACCCGCGCCAGCGGGTGGGACAATGAAACCGCAAGCGAAGAAGAAAATCGCCTCGATACGCTGAATGAAACCATCATGCACGGCGTGAATGCCACAGGTAAGGCCCTCCTGTCCCACACAAAACTGAACGACAAGCTTGTACTCCGGCTTTCAATCGGCAATATTCGCACAACCGAACAACACATCCGGAAAGTTTGGGAGTTGCTAAACGACCAATTGCGCCGACTGCGTCCACAGACATCCGCTCAATGACTCGCAGAAAAAAGCTGCTCCTCGGCCTGCTGATCATCATCGTCTGTTCGCAGGCGCCGTTTGCTTATCGAAGATATAGACTCACTCGATTACGCACGGTTATTCAGCAACTCGCATCTCAGCGCGTCACTAACGACGGTACTTCTGAGTACGTCGATTACACAGGAGTCATCCACGTTCACAGCTCGCTCGGCGGACATAGCACGGGGACATTCTCAGAATTGATCGCGGGTGCACGGGCGAACAATCTGGCCTTCGTAATCATGACGGAACATCCGCAAGCTGAATTCGACACCGCCGCGATGACGCTCAACGGTGTTCACTCAGACGTGCTGTTCCTAAATGGTAACGAGGTCTCAACCGTCGATGGTGACCGGCTGCTACTAATTCCGGGACCGGCGAATGCGAATGAGAATCACACGACAAAAGAATTCATCGCACAGCAGCATGCGAATCACGGACTGGCCTTCGCCGCTTATCCAGGTGAATCACAAAACTGGCAGTCGAATTCAGTCGACGGTGTTGAGATCTACAACCTGTTCACCAATGCGAAACAGATCAATCGTGTCGTCACTTTCTTCGATGGTATCTGGTCGTATCGCAGCTACGCAGACTTAATGTTCGCGAACTTCTTTGCGAGACCCAGCGACAATCTTAAACGGTGGGATGACGCGATGAACTCGAGCCAGCGGAAGCTGGTCGCGATCTCAGGCAACGATGCGCACGCAAACGTTGGCTTTGGATTGAGCGATTCGACTGGCAAGCAAATAGTCGGAACGAAACTCGATCCATACGAGCGCAGCTTTCGCACCGTGCGTACACACGTGCTGATCAAAAGAGACACGCGGCTGACACGCGAGAGCGTGCTCGAAGCGATCTCGTTGGGCCACTGTTACATCTCCTTCGATATTTTTGGCGATGCCAAGGGTTTCGAATTTCGTGACCCTAACTCCGGCAAAATTATGGGAGACGAGACATCTCTAGCAAACAACCGGAAGCTAACCGCCACGTCTCCCCTGCCAGCTCGATTTGTCCTTCTCAAAGATGGAAACCCTTCTGCCCAGGCGTCCGGTTTGAGCGTCGAATTTCCCGTCAATACTCCCGGCGTTTATCGAGTCGAGGCCTACCTCGATTCACTGCCGGCACCTGCGACTGGCAGGCCCTGGGTGATGTCGAATCCCATTTACGTCCGGTAACGTAACGCCAAATTCGCGCAAAATACGCGAAAACAAGCGTTGAAGGCATTCTAACCAATGTGTTAAACTTCGTTTGGCTGTTAGAACGCTCTTCCCAGCCCTCTTCACCTCTCCGAGTCTGCGACCAAAAATGGTTACACGTCCGAGCCACTTCCGATTTGAATGGTGGGTTGTCCAGAAGCGTGCTGTCCAACTCACGATGATGGCAGTTGTCGTCTGTCTGTTGGCGTCGGGCGCGGCCCTCTACGTCTGGAAATTTGGTAATCCGCTAAGACGGGTCGCGCTGAAATCCGATGTTCCGGCCGGTGCACGATTCGAATCGTTCGAAGGCGACGTGCGCGTGATCCATGCGGCGACGCGAGAAGTAGTCCTGGCGAGTAGCGACACGCAGCTCTATCCGGGCGACATGATCCAAACTCAGACTGATGGTCGCGCGCGAATTGCAATGGCCGACGGATCGACCGTCGTCGTACGACCCAACAGCACAATCATCATTCGCGACAACGAGAGTTCTGAAGGCGGCAAGCGATCGAATGTTCACGTCGTGGTAGACAGCGGTCAGATGCTGGTGCGCACTACGGAGCAGAACGAGGGGGCCAAGAACGTAGTTGAGACTCCGAAGACTCAGAACCTGGTTGGTTCGCAAACACAAGCAACCTTCGGCGTGAACCCGGAGGGCACGGAAGAGATCAAAGTTAACGCCGGATCAATTGAAAGCCAGAATCGCAGCGGCGAGCGTACGACTTTGAGTTCAGGCGAATACGTTTCGGTGAACCAATCGGGAACGATCTCAAAGCCGCAACGGCTTCTCGACGTGCCACAGCCGGCATCACCGCGTGACTTGGAAAAGATCATCGCGGGCGGCAACGGGGCCGCGAACGTTCCACTTCGTTGGCTAAGACCGCAAACCGGTGTACCAGCGTATTATCGTGTCGAAGTCGCGACCTCACCTTTCTTTGTTCCCGAAGGAAAAGTCATCGAACGCGACCAACTAATCTCGACACAGTTCAGCGCGAATGACTTGCGACCCGGTGCATATTTCTGGCGCGTGCGCGCTACGGCCGCAACCGGCCAGACCAGCGACTGGAGTGAGCCGCATAAGTTCATCGTTTCTGCCACCGGCAACAGTTCGGGGTCCGTGGTGGTGACGCGTTTGAATGCGAACTACCTTGGCGGCGACCTTTACATCATTCGCGGTTCCAGTGCGCCGGGTACGACCATCTCAGTTTCGGGACGCGAAACCATGGTTGGACCAGACGGCAACTTCCAGGTTCAGGTCAATGCCAATGCCGCAATTCGTGAAGTAACGATCATGGCGTTCGATCCGCAAGGGAACCGCAGCCAGTACCGGCTGCCGCTGACGCGAAACGGTTAACAGAAGATTTGTAGAGTTTCATTTGCAGCCAATTGTGTCTTGCCATGACGGCTCCCGGCTTTTCTAACACGCGGTCGCGAAGAATTTTCGGTGCGGCGCTAATTTCCCGATAGCATTACTGCGCGAATAGTTGTATCTTTTATTTTGCCCTCGGTGAGTTGTTTGCGGCTTTCGAAAACTCGCTCGCGAAGTCAGCCGACTTCAACGCTTGGTAAGGAAACAACCGCTCACCTCTTCCGGCAATCCAATTACCAATCAGGGAAGTCTTTTTAATGGCCTTCAAATCTGTTTTCAGCCTTTTTTCCAGCGATCTGGCAATCGACCTCGGTACCGCGAACACACTGGTTTACGCCAAAGGACGCGGCATCGTCGTATCCGAACCCTCAATCGTCGCCATTAACAAAGTAACCAACGCGGTCGAAGCCGTCGGGCGCGATGCGAAAGAGATGTTGGGCCGCACGCCCGGAAACATCGTCGCAATTCGTCCCATGAAGGACGGGGTGATTGCGAATTTTGAAGTGACTGAAAAGATGCTTCAGCATTTCATTCGCAAAGCGCACAACGGGAAAACCTGGGTCAGTCCGCGCGTCGTGATCGGAATTCCGTCTGAGATCACTCAGGTTGAACGTCGCGCCGTGGAAGATTCCGCATATCGCGCAAAGGCTTCGGAAGTTTATCTCGTTGAAGAAGCGATGGCCGCCGCGATCGGCGCTGGTCTGCCGATCACTGAACCGCACGGCAACATGGTGGTGGATATTGGCGGCGGCACGACCGATATCGCAGTCATTAGCTTGAGCGGCATCGTCTATTCGCGCTCCGTGCGCGTCGCCGGCAACGAGATGGACGAAGCCATCACGCAATACATCAAGCGAAAGTATAACTTGTTGATCGGAGAACGTACCGCGGAAGCGATCAAGATCGAATTGGGTTCAGCGTTTCCCCTCGATGAAGAACTTTCATACGAAGTGCGCGGCAGAAATTTGATCGAAGGCATTCCGAAGACGGTCACGATTACGGACGAAGAAATTCGCGAAGCGTTGGCAGATTCGGTTTCGACAATTATCAATGCCGTGCGCGTCGCTCTGGAACGAACGCCGCCGGAACTTTCGGCGGACATTGTCGAGCGCGGCATTGTTCTGACCGGTGGTGGCGCGTTGTTGAAAAATCTCGACAAGCGACTGTCGATTGAAACGGGGCTACCCGTTTCGCTCGCTGAGGATCCACTCGCTTCAGTTGTTTTGGGAACGGGTAAAATGCTTTCGGACTTTGACCTGCTAAAGCGTGTGAAGTGGGACAATAGTCTGACGAGTGGAACCTAAAACCGTGAATCGTAAATGGTGAATAGTAAATGGCCGTGTATTAGAAGATGACCCTTTCGGCCGCGGTCGACATTGAAGTGGGTTTTTCTATTTACGATTTACGATTCACTATGCACCAGTAATGGCTGCAATTCGCACTCAAAGAGAGATTCGCCAGCGCGCGCCGTGGTGGTTTTTTGGACTGCTTGCCTTGAACGTGGCGCTAATGACTTATGACGCCCGCGACGATTCAACCAAGCAAAGGAAGATTCGCACGGTGGTTCAGAGCGTCGCGTATCCCATTCAACGAGGAGCCTCCAGCGTCGGTCATCTCTTTGGCGGATTGTTTGGTGGCGTCGGTGAACTTCGGCGCGCCTCGGTCGAAAACCAACAACTGCGCGCGCAGGTCGAACAAATGCAAGGCGAGCTGCGAGATACGCGCCAGAAAGCTGCCCAGGCCGATCGGCTCGAGAAACTCCTCAACCTTACGCAGCAGAGCAGCTATCAGACGGTCACGGCGCAGGTCATCGCACGCGATCCTTCAATGTGGTTCGATTCGATCTCGATCGACAAAGGCCGATGGGCAGGCGTTGAAATCAACATGCCGGTGGTTACTTCCGACGGAATCGTGGGCCGCGTCATTTCTACCGGCCCGCTGAATGCTCAGGTAATGCTGATCACGGATGAAAAGTCGGGCACTGGCGCGATCGTGGGACAATTGGGAACATCGAATGCCGTTGGATCGATCAAAGGAATGGGCGAAAACGGATTGCTCGACATGCGGTACGTCTCTGGTTTGGAAAAGGTGCAACTGGGCGACACCGTGTACACGACAGGTCAAGACGGCATCTATCCGGTCGGATTAACAGTCGGTCAGGTCGTAGAGCTCCACTCCGGCTCAGCGACACAGCCACAGACGATACACATTCGACCGAGTGCCGGCCTGGATCGTCTCAAAGAAGTAACTGTGCTCCAGTATCGCGCGACAAAAGCCGTACAGACAGATCAGTCTCTCCCGAACGTGGACAAGAAAAAGTAAGCAGTGAGCAGTGGGCTGTGAGCAGCACGTACCTGCCGTTTGGTTCTACGAAAATAACATGATGAATTTAGAACCGCTTTACTCTCGACGCATCGTCACACGCGATCGGTTGGTGCGATCTAGCTACGCATTGCGGACTGCTCACTGCTCACTGCCCATTGCTCACTGACGATCATGCGCCAGTTAAAAATCATTGCCGTGTTGGTCGTCGCGATCGTGTTGCCTTCCGCGCTCCGCGCGGTATGGCCGCCGCTGGCATCAGCCGATCTCGTGCTGATTCTAGTCGTTTACTTCGCGTTGCAGCGCGAACCGCTCCAGGCTTTATTGATTGCGGCAATTGCCGGAGTGGCCACCGATGCGTTGAGTCGCGGCCTATTAGGAGCAAACGGCTTTTCGAAGGTGTTGACGGCCTATGCAGTCTACGTGGTCGCGTCGCGCGTGATGCTCGACACGACGCTGCTGAGAATTCCCGTGCTCGCCGCGGCGGCGCTTATTGACAACCTGGTTTATTTCGGCATGAACCGGCTGCTCGGCCAGACGCCTTCGATGCCTTTTGTGCAGGCGCTCTCTTACAAGCTGATCGCAACGACGGTGGTTGGCACGCTCCTGCTTTACGCCCATGATAATTACTTTAGTGACAAAGCGAGGCAGCGACGTCAATTCACTGTTCGTCGCCGTGTCGCGCGCGGGGGTACAAGCCGCCTCGGCAGAAAGCGAAGAAGCGCCAGTCGACAGTGGTAAAATGGCACAGGCTTTAGCTAGCCCCTCGCCGCACGCGAAGAGGGGAACGACAAAAAGCGATGAAATTCGTTGATGATTCACAAAATCTGCGCCTACGCCTTCGGCTGATTCAAGCTGTCATCCTACTACTGCTCAGCGTGCTGGCGGTGCGCTTATACGTGCTGCAAGTCGTCAACGGCGCGAAGTATGGCGAAGTCGCCGAGAACCAACGCATTCGCCTGTTGCCGATTCCCGCGCCGCGCGGTGACATTCTCGATCGCGATCTACACGTGCTCGTCAACTCGGCTCCGATTTATAGCGTGCTGCTCTCGCGCGAAGATACGAAGGGAATTGATCGTAATTCTCTAATCGAACCGCTCGCAAGTGCTCTGGATCTCGATCCGCAGTTACTGCGGGAACGGTTTGAGCAGGTGAAATCGCAACCAGCGTTCGAATCGATTCTCATCAAAGACGGCGCGACGCAGAGCGATATTGCCTGGGTCGATGCGCATCAGTTGGAATACCCCGCCTTACGCGTGGAGCAGATTCCGCAGCGGCGGTATCCGGCAAACGGGTCGCTCGCGCACGTACTGGGTTATGTGCAAGAGATAAGTCCGGAGCAACTCGAAGATCCACGTTACAAAGAGAAGAAATACAAACCCGGTGACGTCATCGGCCAGGATGGCGTGGAAGCCGTGTACGACGAATATCTGCGCGGTCGCGACGGGTTTCGTCGCGTAGTGGTCGACAGCCGCGGACATATCCAGCGCGAACTGGATCGCGTCGAACCGCAATCAGGTCAGGACATCGTTCTCACGATCGACAGCGACCTTCAGGCGGCCGCGGAAGACCAACTCAGAAAATCTCCGCAAGGCCGCGGCGTGATCATTTCGATGGATCCGAACAACGGCGAGGTTCTTGCGCTTGCCTCCGCACCTACGTTCGATCCGAATCTGTTCTCGCAACGCATCACCAGCAAAGAAGGGCGTGCCGAGTATCAGAAATGGCTGAATGATCCTGATCGACCATTGCTTAATCGCGCGGTGCAAGGCCGCTATCCGCCCGGCTCGACATGGAAGCCGCTAATGGCGACTGCAGGTTTGAAACAGGGCGCCATCACAATTGCAAATTCAAATCTGGTATGCGGCGGCGGCATCACC
>JBKPPE010000531.1:0-5653 GCA_046733375.1 Acidobacteriota bacterium
CTGATCTTCCAGCGGCTGGCGCAAAACCTCGAGCACGCTGCGATCAAATTCTGGCAGCTCGTCAAGGAACAGGACGCCCTGATGCGCCAGGGAAACTTCGCCCGGCCGTGGCACCGCGCCGCCGCCAATTAGTCCGGCATCACTGATGGTGTGGTGCGGCGAGCGAAACGGCCGCTCGCTTACAAGTCCGGCGCTACCGGTGAGTCCAGCAACCGAATGAATCTTTGTCAGATCGAGCGCCGCTTCAAATTCCAATGGCGGCAGGATGGTCGGTAGACGTTTCGCCAGCATCGTCTTCCCGGAGCCGGGCGGGCCAATCAAGAGAATGTTATGTCCGCCGGCGGTGGCAACTTCCAAAGCTCGTTTGGCGGCCTGTTGTCCGCGCACTTCGCGAAAGTCGACGCTGTAGTGATCGTTGTGCGAAAGCAGTTGCGACGAATCAACACGCACCGGCGCAGGCGCATTGTCTGATCGAATAGCCGCAATGATCTCAACGGCGCTTCGGAGATCGGTGACGGCATAGACATTTACGTCCGAAACGACGGCCGCCTCCCTGGCGTTTTCATCCGGCAACAAAAGATGCGTCGTCTGTGACTCGCGCGCGCGCAGAGCAATCGGCAACGCCCCGCGAATCGGACGCACACGACCGTCGAGCGACAGCTCGCCCACTGCGAGAATGTCCGTCAGGTGTTCGGTTGTCCCGAGGTCGCCGTTGGCGCCGAGGATTCCGAGCGCAATCGGCAGATCGAAACTCGCGCCTTCCTTACGAACATCCGCGGGTGCCAGATTGATGGTCGTCTTGTGAAGCGGGAAGAAAAACGCGCTATTGTTGATGGCCGCACGAATCCGCTCGCGCGATTCGCGGACGGCGGCATCGGGCAAGCCCACCACAATCACCGCCGGCGTTTGATCGACTTCGTTTCGCGCCGGTGTCAGGTCAACTTCCACGTCGACGAGATTTGCGTCGATTCCATAGACGGCGGCCGAGAGGGCACGGAAGAGCATGGGAGTTCTGTGGCACAGACTTTAGTCTGTGAACTAATACTCTATTCCCGAGGGAGCGGAGACACAGACTGAAGTCTGTGCCACGAAAAACAAAAGCGCGCCTTCGAAAAAAGCGCGCTTAAGAGTACAGCGCTCGAACGAAAGCGAACGCTTGCTTAGATTGTCTTACCTGCGACGGCTGGCTGGCGCAGCGGCTGCGCCGCCGCCGGGCAATTTGATTTCCTGGCCTGCCTGCAATTCGGCATCAGGCGCGATGCCGTTCAACCGTGCGACCTCATCAGCCGAAAGGTTCCGCGACTTTGCGATCTTCGAAATCGTGTCACCTTTGCGCGCTTTCACTTTTGTAAGCGTCGGCGCTGCAGTTGTATCGCCCGACCGTTTCCAGTTGGTGAGACGAATGTTGCTGTTGGGCACGAAAACTTTGTTGGCGGTCTTCAGGTCGACACCGGAGTTCATCGCCTGCAAAGTTGTAATGCTCACGCCGGTGCGATTCGCGATTGACTGCCACTCTTCACCCGGTGCGATCGAGATGACCCGCGCGGTATCCTGTCGATCCGACGGCACCCGTTTCAGTAGCGATGACGCCATTTTGCCGCGTCCGGCAGGTACGCGCACATTGTAAACCTCGCCTCGCGGCGTGGTGTCGCGTTTCAGCTCCGGGTTTAGGCCTTGAATATAATCAACGCTGGTGTCTGTCAGGTCAGCAATCAAGCGTAAGCTGGTCGCCGAAGGAACCGGAATCGACTCGAAAGACATCGGCGCTTCGGGTTTAATGTTTGGGAAACCGTATTTTGCCGGATTTTTCGCAATCAGAATTACTGCCAGAATGTTCGGTACGTAATTGCGTGTCTCCTGCGCGATGTATGGATAGATTCTCCAGTAGTTGGCTTCGCCCGCGCGCGAGATTGCGCGATCCACGTTCAGCGCACCCGTATTGTAAGCAGCCATCGCAAGCAGCCAATCACCGTTGTAGCGATTTGCCAGGCTCTTCAAATACTGGGCCGACGCATTAGTCGGTTTCTCGATGCCGTTGCGCTCATCGACCCAAGCAGTCTGACGGAGCCCATATTGCGTACCAGTGCTACGTACAAACTGCCAAAGCCCCGAAGCTCCTGCCCAGGAAACGTTCTTAGGAATCCAAGAGCTTTCGACTTGTCCTAACCACACGATGTCCTCAGGAACTCCGTTTCGGCGAAATGCTTCACGAGCGATCTTCATGTAGCGCCCGGAACGACGCAGACCATTCTCCATCGTCGCGCGGCCGCGGCCCTGGTAATAGTTGATGAATTGCTGCACCAGCGGATTCGGCGTGAATTTAAAGTCAAGCGCGTTTTTCGCCAATTCCAGATCAGCAAGCTGGGTGTCTGAAACTTGTTTCTCTTCCTCAGTAAGCGCGATGCCCAGCGGATCCTGCGGCGACGGGACAAATACCTGCTGCACGAATCCTACCTGCTGCTGCTTCTGCGGTTGCGCTTGCGCCACTTGTACATTTTCCGCTTTCGGATCGGCAGGCCCTTGCGCGACAACCGGCGTCGCATTCTGTTGCGGAGCCAGTTGATTTAGAGGCACTTCTTCGCGGTAAATTCTCTCGACCAATTCGAGATAGAATTTCTGGAGGCGCTCACTCGAGCGGACGTCCATGCCCGACATCAGAATCTCGTCGACTGCCTTATCGAACTCATCGCGCGCTTGCTCGCGCTTATTATCTTCGAGATTGAGCTTGCCCTTGCGAAAATGGTCATTCGCGCGCTCGATCAATTGATCGACGCGGGCCTCGTTTTTCTGAACTTCAGTAGGAATCTCTCTGGCGGAAGAACCACCAGGCTGCGCCTGAACTGACACCGAAATAAAAAAGCTGGCGACGGATATTAGAGCGCTCGAAAGAAATAGAGGAAGGGCCTTACGGGTCATTAATCAATATTCTCCTGACGGTATTTCGTCGGGGATCCACGACTCACGCGAGTCGCATCTGCGGTCTCCAATAAATAAACAGTCCGGAACCTGGAAAAGTTCCGATTTCGTGGCTCAAAATTAAGCCACTTGATGGCCGAGGTTATCACACGCCCCAAGGGGTGTCAAACCACTTTCACCCAATAAAAATCGAGCGAAACTCTTTGATTCCCGCAAGATAACAACGGTTGCTCAGGTGCTATCCACAACTAAAATCGAGCCCGATTAAAGGGCACCCAGGAAGATCAGGATAATAATTGGCGGACCGAGGACAAGGAGCAACAAGATGCCCCACAACAGAAGGCGCTTCAGCGCCTTCCCATCGTCTTTTGGTTGAGGTCCTACAGTTTCAGGCATCTCTCCTCGGGCTGGCAGCGTGCGGCAGGCGGACGGGCCGCGGGTTCGGGCTGACCACGGTCGTCACCTTGTCGCCTAACGCCTCGCGAAATACCTGACGGACGTTATCGACAAAGATGAACTGGATGTCCTTCAACGGCTCTTTCGGCACTTCCTCGAGGTCACGCCGATTCTGGGCGGGAAGTAGAATCTTTCTCACCCGGGCACGGCGTGCCGCCAGGACCTTTTCCTTGATTCCGCCAACCGGCAGAACATTTCCGCGAAGTGTGATCTCCCCGGTCATCGCAACATCTTTGCGCACCGGTCGTCTCGACAACACAGAAACGAGAGCTGTCGCCAGCGTGATGCCGGCCGACGGTCCGTCTTTCGGAATTGCGCCCTCGGGAATGTGAATGTGGATGTCGTAGTTGTTTATATCTTCGGGATCGATATCGAGTTCTTTAACGCGCGACTTCGCATACGAGTAAGCGGCTTGCGCTGACTCGCGCATGATCTCGCCGATTTGTCCCGTCAACACGAGACTGCCTTTCCCCTTGATTCGCAGCGCTTCAATGAACAGAACGTCGCCACCGACTGCGGTCCAAGCCAGTCCCGTGGCGACGCCGATTTGGTCTTTTTTCAGCACTTCGTCAGGAGTGACTTTCGGCGCGCCGAGAAACTCGTGCAGATTCCTGAGCGACACGCGCACTGGCTCTTTGCGGCCTTCGCCGATGCGCCGCGCGACCTTACGGCAAATCGATCCAATTTCGCGCTCGAGTTGGCGCAAGCCCGCCTCGTGCGTATAGCGCTGAATGATTGCGGCCATCGCCGTGCGGGAGATGTGGACATCCTTCGCGGCGATGCCAGTTTCCTCCATCTGCTTCGGCAACAAGTGACGGCGCGCAATCTCCATCTTCTCTTCTTCAGTGTAACCCGCGAGCCGAATCACTTCCATGCGATCGCGTAACGCCGACTGAATCGTGTCGAGCACATTCGCCGTTGTCATGAAGATCACGTTCGACAAATCGAACGTGACGTTCAGGTAATTGTCGCGGAAGCTGTTGTTCTGTTCGGGATCCAGAACTTCGAGCAACGCCGAAGACGGATCACCGCGAAAATCCGCGCCGACCTTGTCGATCTCGTCAAGCATGATCAGCGGATTGTTTGTGCCGGCTTGCTGAATCGCTTGAACGATTCGACCCGGCATCGCGCCAACATACGTGCGACGGTGACCGCGGATTTCCGCTTCGTCGTGTACGCCACCCAGGCTCAGCCGAATGAACTTTCTTCCCAACGCGCGCGCAACTGATCGTCCGAGGCTTGTCTTGCCTACTCCCGGCGGTCCCACCAGACATAGAATCGGGCCTTTCGGCTTTGGCTTAAGTTTTCTCACGGCCAGCGCTTCGATGATCCGCTCTTTAACTTTCTCAAGACCGTAATGATCCTCATCGAGAATCTTCTGCGCCTTCAACAGATCGAGGTTGTCCTTCGAAGATTTCGACCACGGCAGGTCGGTGACGATCTCCATCCAACTACGCAATGTCGCTGTTTCGGCTGCGTCAGGATGCATGCGTTCGAGTTTCTTCAGTTGGCGCAATGCTTCATCTTCGGCGGGTTTCGGCATCTTTGCCGCTTCGATCTTTTCGCGAAACTGCTGAATCTCTTCGGCCAGTTCGTTGCCTTCGCCGAGCTCGCCCTGAATCGCTTTCATCTGCTGCCGGAGGTAGAACTCGCGCTGAGAACGATCCATGTCGGCACGCGCTTGGGTATTGATTTCCTGCTGAACCGTCAGCACCTCAATCTCTTTGTTCAGCAGATCATTTACGCGCCGCAGGCGCGCAGTCGTGTCGGCGATTTCCAGCACCGACTGGGCATCTTCGACTTTCAGTTCAAGATTGGACGCAGAGAGATCTGCCAATCGGCCGGGATCATCAAGGTTTGCGATGATCGCCATGACTTCCGGCGAGATATTCTTGCCGAGCGCCGCCGCCTTTTCCATCAGGCCACGCACGTTGCGAATCAAAGCTTCAACTTCGAGCGAACGGTCGGTCGCGAGCACTTCCGTCAAAACACTGAGCCGCGCGCGCAGGAAGTCACCGCTCGCATCAACAGATTCGACTTTCGCGCGCGAGACCCCCTGAACGAGGATGCGGATGCGGCCGTCAGGAAGTTTCAGCATTCGCATAATCACCGCCACGGTGCCGACGCCGTACAGGTCTTCCTGCGTAGGTTCTTCTTTGTCGAGATCTTTCTGGCAATCGAGCAGGATCATGCGGTGCTCGCCCAACGCTTCGTCCACCGCACGAATCGATTTCTCGCGTGAGACGAACAATGGAACGATCATGAATGGATAGATCACGAT
>JBKPPE010000532.1:0-8764 GCA_046733375.1 Acidobacteriota bacterium
GTTGCTGACCAGCACGATGTGGTTCTGAAACGTGCGAATCTTTACCGCGCGCCAGGTAATCCCTTCAACGACGCCCGTATGTCTTTGCGGACCAACTACGATGACGTCGCCGACCTGAAAAGGCCGATCAGCGTGCAGCGAAATCCCCGCAAAGAAGTTCCCCAGCGTGTCCTGCAACGCCAGACCGATGATGACACCGAAGATCGCTGAAGTCGTAAAGAGGGCACCGAGATTTACTTCCGAATAGACCTTGTTGAAGATCAGGACAAATACAATTGCAAAGACAACAAGCGTGAAGATGTTGCGAACGAGAGTTGGCGCTTCGTAACCGCGTCGCAGGCGAAACGCGAAGTCGAAGAGCAACGCGTTCAGGACGCGAATGCTCACATACACGAGCAACGACAGCAGCAGGAGCCACGGAATCCGCCACCAGCCTTCGAAGTAGTGCGCGCCGTTTGGATGTCCAAAGAACTTTAGGAAAAGAAACGTCGCACCGCCGACAACAACGGCCGCGATCAGATAGAGCAGGATGTTGCTTTTTTGCCGTGAATCAGCCGTCACGCGAAGTTCTCAGGTCGAATGTGACTGCGATGAGCGAGTGTACTTTTATCACAAATGGCGAGGTTCGCGAGAAGGATTTTCGCTATGCATCGCCGCGCGTTAACGGATGATTGTGACCGCGATCAGCACCAGCGACGATGCGGAAACGATCACCGTCGTGGTCCACGCGACCAGATTGTAAAGCAGCCCATTAACATGTTTCCCCATCAACTCGCGATCGTTCACCAGGCGCAAGACGGCGATCAGAATGATGGGCAGGAGAATGCCGTTGATAACCTGGGTAATTATTAGTACGCGGATGATTGGAAGGCCCGGCAGCATGCCAATCAGCGCTCCCAGCGCCACCAAAAACGTGAAAATGCCCAGAAAAGTGGGCGCTTCGCGGAAAGTGTTAGAGACGCCCTTCTCAAACCCAAACGCTTCGCTGATCGAATAAGCAGTCGCCAGGGGCACGACTCCGGCCGCCATCATGGAGGCACCGAACAGGCCGATACCAAACAAGAGTTCCGCATACACCCCTGCCAACGGGCGCAGTGCGCGTGCAGCTTGCGCCGCGGAATCGACGTGCTCACCTTGCACGTTCAATGTCGCCGCGGTTGAGATCACAATGAAGAAGACAATTGCGATCGCGAAGATTGTTCCCGCCCAAACATCGACCTTCGTCAGCGAATAGTTCTCGGTGCGCACGCCCTTTTCAACGACAGAAGATTGAATGAAGACCTGCATGTACGGCGAAATTGTGGTGCCAATAATCGCGATGAAGGTGAACAGATAAAGCGGTGATACTTCGAACGATGGGTGAACCATTTCGCGAGCGACGGTGGGCCAGGATGGATGGGCCATGAATGCGGACACGACATAGCCGAGGAACACCAGCGACATCACGAGGAAGACACGCTCAACGCGCTGGTAACTTCCTCTGACGACAAGCCACCAAATCGCCATCGCTGCGATCGGCACTGAGAAGTAGCGAGCGATGCCGAACAATTCCATTGCCGCGGCGATGCCGACAAATTCAGACACGGTCACCCCGGCGTTGGCGACCAGCAATGCCAACATAATGAACGCGGTCCAGCGCACACCGAAGCGTTCGCGAATCAAATCGGCGAGGCCCTTGCCGGTGATGGCGCCCATCCGCGCGCACATTTCCTGCACGATTCCGAGGCTGATTGTGAGCGGAATCAGGAGCCAAAGTAATTTGTATCCGTGTTCTGCGCCGACCGAAGCGAAGGTAGCAATGCCGCCGGCGTCGTTTCCGGCGTTAGCTGTGATAACGCCCGGACCGAGAATCGACAAGTAGAGAAAGATGCGCGGCCGTCGGGCGACGGTGCGACGCACACCCTGGGCGCCCCGCAATAGAATGCGGCGTCCGGCCGTGCCAACATTGGTGCGCGGTTCTGACACTCGGAGGGTCCTCTGACATTTTCGATCTCAGATTGATTATGCCGTCGCCGTGTTTAGAGATCGCCCGTGTGAGGCGCTCGCGGCACACCTCCCGCGTCTAAACGCAGCGCTTATTTCACGCCAACAATCTTGGCAAACGCTGTCGCCAGTCCTTCGGCAGCAAAAGTTCAATTGCGTCGTCGAATGTGACGATGCCGAGGATGTCGCCGGCCTCGTCGACGACGGGCAGCGCCAACAGGTTGTACTCAGCGATCTTTTGCGCAACATCGTCGGCATTATCGTCAGCGTGCGCGACCTGCAACTCAGTGCGCATCACGGCTGCCAGCGGAAATGATGGATCAGAAAGAATCAGGCTGCGCAGCGCAATAACGCCGACGAGTTTCCACGATTCTTCGCCCTCGACGACGTACAAGTAATAAATCATGTTCGGCGTTTCAGCCATCTCACGCAGCCGCGCGAGCGCTTCGCCGACCGTCAAGTCACGCGGCAGCGTGACGAACTCAGTCGTCATCAACCCGCCCGCGGTGTCGTCTTCGTAAGGTAGCAGCTCGGCGACTTCAGATTGCTCGTCATCCTCCATCCGATTAAGCAAGTCCTCGGCTTTATCTTCGGGAAGGTCGCCGAGCACATCGGCCGCTTCGTCCGGCGACATGTGTTCGAGAATGTCCGCCGCGCGTTCTTCATCCATGTCGCCAAGAATCTGTGCCTGGCGCGCAGCCGCCATTTCCTCGAGAGTTTCAGCCGCAGTCTCATCGTCGAGTGATTCGACTATCTCCGCTCCCTGCTGATACGAAAAAGCTTCTGCAAGTCGCGCAATTTCCACCGGATGCAGACGCGCCAGTTTGCCGCGCGACGATTTCAATTGAACCGTCGCCGCGTCCGTCGCTAGATAGCCGACGTCTGCCCAATCGATGACCTCCACCGGTGTGCCGCGTCGCATAAATCCTGGCGAGAGTCTTCGCCACAAACCCGCCAGACTCACATCAGCGCCCGTGACGCGCCACTCATTCGCGGCTTCAATAATCTGCACGTCATTCACACGCACCACGCGTTTGCCGGCCGCGTCAATCAATTGTTTATCGAGCACGTCGCGCGCGAGCAGCACTTCGCCGTCGCGTCGCGTGAACGGTCGCAGATCGAGAATGTCTGAATTCAGACGCACGCCCTGCTCGCCGAAATGCGAGATACGCCAGCGCGGCAGAAAGAAATCTCTGCGACGATAGCGTGCGACAAAGCCAGCCACCGGCGGATGATCGTCTTCACCCAGACGCACGATCACATCCTTCAGCGTGGCGACACGCTCGCCTTCAAGATCGACTATGGGTCGACCCAAAACCTGCGACAAGTACAGCATTATTGATTCTCGCGCTCGCCGGAATCATAACAGAGGAAGGCAAAATCGCTGGCAATAACAAGCGAGAAAAAGCAGAAAGTTTGGGAGTCGCTAATGGGAAGGATTGTCAGTCGGTTTTCGAAAGTTGTAGCGGAGCAGCACGCGCATCGGAATCGCGTGACCATTCCGCATGGCGGGAAAGAAGTGGAGTTGCTTGACGGTGTTCAGGACCGACTGGTCCAATCCGTAGCCGGCCCACCGCGCGATCTCGGTGCGTGTGACTTCGCCTTTTTCATCGAGGTCGACTAATACGTCTACGACGGCTTCAAGTTGCGCGTGGGCGGCGGCTTCTGGATATGGAGGCTTTAATCGGCGGAATGGCCGCGGCGGCCGCGTGCCGTACCTGGCTTCTTCGGCGCTGTCGGACATCAACTCGATCACCGTAGCGGGCTGTTCAACTGCCTGAAGCCGCTCGCTGGTTTCTTTTGCCATCGCACTGAGTATCGCTACTGTGTAGCGGCCAGTCGCTGCGTCAAGCTCCTCGATCATTCGTTCCTCAGCGGTCTGAGAGTCGGGCCCTTTACCGACAAACTGTTCCCAGCGGATCAGTCGTCCGCTGCGCGCGCTCGCGATGAAGATCGAAAGGTGTGACTCGAAATAAAGCGGGCCGTCCGACGGCGAGCGTCGCAGAGTATCGGCCTCGCCTACGACAAAGACGTCACAACCGATCGCTGAACCCAGGTCGCGCGCCTCTTGCAACGACAGATTTAAAGAGCCCTGATAGCCGACGCCGTTCGCCGCGGCCATCGTCTGATCGTGATCGACAACCGTCAGATTCTCATGGGCAGAAATCCGACTCGTGATTCCTTCGCGCGCAACGCGGCCGATTGTAGTTTGGCCAAGATCAAGAATGGCTACTCGCAAGCTCCGTGTTTGCGCGGATGCCTGCGCGCCGAAGCTTGTCGTCACGGCTAGCAACAATGAAGGAAGGAATGATCTGAGTGTAAGCAAAAGATTGGCCGCACAATTCAACGAGTAATCATTTGGTCGGCTTTGGCGGCATCATGCGTAAAAGTACTTGACTGCCCGCTTCGATTCGCAGCCGCTTGCCTCGCGTGGCGAGAACGGTGAGCGGCGGTGGAATGCTGAGATGCCACGAGATTGTCACATCTTCAAAACCGAATGCGCCCTGAGCGTTGTCTGCAAGCAGCAATGTGACGTCGTTGGTATCGATTTCCGATCTTGGCGGCGGGCCGGGCTTCGATCGATTTGGACTATTTGTACCGGGTGCGACCGTTGCGTCTGAGTCCGACCTTCTCGGCGCGGCGAGCGCGACAATGATCGCCTGTAACGGAACCTCACCGTTTTCTGTTATTGCTTTGTCGATAGACAATGCGAACACCGATTTCGCGGCGTCTCGACCTTTGTTCGTTACGCCCGCGACATGCCCAACAATTTTCGAACCTTTTGGAATCACAATTTTGCCGCCGCTCGCGATGTCATTCATCGTGACCAGGGTGAAACTATCGTCCCGAGCGGTTGTGAGCGTGTCCACAGTCGTTTCCAGCGTTGCGAACACTTTTGCAATTTGAAAATCGCTGGTCGATTGGGCATCGACTGAACACGTCCACGTCAATGCGACCAGGATCGAGATCACCCATGCGTGAAACCGCTTCATCTGAATCAAAAGGGAGGGGCGCCTTTTAAGCCATTAGATAGCTCGATCGCTAAATCAGTTGCTAAGCGATCGAAAGAACTAACGAGTTGTCGCCGTCAGGGGACGCGCAGAGACCGTTGGGCCGTGGTAGAGGCGATACACTTCGTCTTTAACCTCCGCAGGAAAACAAACACGATGCAGTTCGTAGCTACGGCGCAACCCGCGCACGGCGTCGCTGACTTCGCTGATTTCACGAATCTGCGGATGCGCATATCCGTCTTCTACATAGATTCGGCCGTGTTCCTCGTCACCCTCGCCCGTGTAATAACCGTAGTAGGGAACATCGGTAGCCCGATCTTCAATGAAGTAATACTCGCCGTCGAACCCGGCGTGCGTCACCACATCGCGAGCCGCGGTCATGAAGTCACTACGTTCGTCCATCGGCATGTCGAGGTCGATCGCCTTGAATAATGTGCGACCTACAAACCGGCGGCTGAGATCACTCAGGATGTCATCGCTCGCGTTCTGCCATTGCTTCAAATGGAAGATAACGTCCGAGTCGTCGATCTGAAGATGCTCGCTGATCGTCAGGCGCTCGCGGCGCAGAACCTTAGCAAACGCAGCACCGGGCGCATGCCAGACTTCGCCCCCGCGAGTGGTGATCTCCAGTGCGCGTCGCAGCGCTGAACGCAAGACTGCCTCGGCAGACCGCAGAGTGCGATGAAAGTAGACTTGCCGGAACATGTAGTAGCGCGCCTGCAAATATTCTTCAACCGCATAGACTCCGCGCGCGGCGACGAACACGCGATCATTTTCTTTATCGATCTGGAGCGCGTTAATGATCCATTCGAGATCGTAGAGACCATATTTCGCGCCGGTCATCAGCGAGTCCCGCAGCAGGTAATCCATCCGATCGACGTCGAGCTGCGACGAGACAAGTTGGGCCAGCGCCGCTGGTTTGAAATCACCGGCGATGATCGATGCGACGCGATCCGGCAACTCGCTGGCGTGTGACGCAAGTATTTGACACAGTGTGATTTCTTCGGAAGTGATCGCTGCAATGGTCAACTCCTCATGATGTACGCCAAGCGTCTTTTCCATCGCATGCGAGAACGGCGCGTGGCCGACGTCGTGAAGTAGCGCCGCAGCGCGCGCGGCGAGTCGATCTTGTACATCGATATCGTAGCTGTCGCTGAGACGATCGAGGATGCGCGTCATCAGATGCGCGGCACCGAGACTGTGCGTGAAGCGCGAGTGCTCGGCACCCTGGTACGTGTAAAGGCCAAGTCCCAGTTGTTTGATTCGTCGGAGACGTTGAAACTCTGGTGCGTCGATCAACCGGACTATCAATCGGCCCTCGGCGTCATCACGCAAAGGAATGATGTTGTGGACAGGGTCGCGGTAGATCCTTTGAGACAATTTCTTCCCAGTAATCGAGGAGATTGGACCCGGCAGTCTAACACAGCGCGTTGCACAACGAGATGCAGAGCTCAGGGAATCCCTGATAAGCGATTTTCAACTTTCTGTCGTAAAAACCAAAAATTCGGATCGCGAGTCGCAGCGGTCATAATATAACCTTCGCAGTCGCGGCGTTGTTGATGTGGCATCGTCATTGCCTGACTCTTTGTCAGTCAACTTGGACATCGACTCGATGCCACAACTTTCAGAGCGCTTCGTAAGTGGAGTTATTCCGGAATCCATTTTTGGATTCCAAGATCCCGTAGGATCAATCACCCTTTGAAGAAAGGAAACTACAAAATGAGAAAGTTTTTTATGCTCTCTTTGGCGCTTGTTTTGGGGTTGGCGTCTGCGGTTGTTATGGCGCAGGAACCAACGGGGTCAATCGAGGGCTATGTAAAGGATCCGCAGGGCGCCGTCGTGATAGGCGCTACTGTTACCGTCGTTAACACTGCGACCCAGGCAAAGCGCGACGTGACAACCGGAAGTGACGGTCACTACCGCTTAACGCAATTAGCGCCGGGCGATTACGACGTCAAGGTAAACGCGTCGGGCTTTAAGACTTCGGTGGCAAAGATCAAGGTAAACGTAGGGCAAAACCAAGTGCTCGACGTCAGTGTCGAGATTGGCGGCGCGGCAGAAGAGGTCACGATCGTCGGCGCTGGCGAGGTCGAAATCGATCGCACCGATAACACGGTATCTGGCGTCGTCAATACGAGGCAAATTGAAAACTTGCCGCTCAACGGTCGTAACTTTCTCGACTTGGCGCAACTTCAGCCTGGTACAGAAAAAGTTGACGGTGCGAGCTTTGACCCGACCAAAGCAAACTACACTGGCGTGTCGATTGCCGGACAGGCCGGCCGCTCCACCCAGATCACAGTAGACGGCGGTTCTGTAGTTGATAACATCGTCGGCACTACGACCCAGAATTTCTCGCAGGAAATAGTTCAGGAGTTCCAAATGGGGATCTCGAATTTTGATCTCTCGACCGGAGCTTCCGCCACTGGCTCGGTAAATATCGTAAGCCGCTCTGGAACGAACGATTTCCATGGCAACGCCTACGGTTACTTTCGTGATGCCAAGTGGGCAGCATTTCCAGGTCTGTTTCGTCTCGACGCGGCGAACGGCCTGCCACCTAATGCTCGAACTGACAGGATTCCCTTCAACCGTCGTCAGTTCGGTGGTACCGTCGGCGGCCCCATCAAGAAAGACAAGGTATTCTTCTTCTTTAACTTTGAACGAAACAATCAGAACGGAGCTTCGGTGAAGAATCCGACGAACTTAGCTAGCTTTGCCGGGTTCACCACCGCTCCTTTCCGCGAGTCATTGTTGACTGCCAAGACCGACATAAATCTCAACGCAAAGAACACCATGTTTGTCCGTTACTCGTTTGACGACAACCATGGACAGAATCCCTTTCCGGAGGGAACCGGCATCGTGCCGCGCTCGGGAAGCACTCTGTTCTTAAGCGACGATCAAGTAGTGAAGAACCGGACGCATGGAATCGTCTTCGGTTTGACCACTCAGGTCAGATCAAACCTTACGAATGATGCGCGCTACAACTTCAACCACTTTGATGACATTATCGATCCGGCAACACAGCCCGCGGGGGCGCTCGGCGAATTGCGGGTCTGGAATGGCGGCGATCAGTCTTGGCGGTCCGGCACGAATTACATTGCGCCGCAAACTACTTTTCAGCGTCGTAATCAGGTACGCGACGACGTGACCTGGATCAAGGGTGTTCACACGTTCCGTTTTGGTGGTGACTGGGAGCACACCTCGATCTTTGGTCGGTTCGCTTTTGCCAAGCCCAGCCGCGTCCGCATCTTCGGTCCGGACGATCCAGGAGGTCCGGCGCAGCTCTTAACTGAAGCTCAGTTTTTGGCTGCCCCGGTGCGCGACTTTTCGCTGGGCATCGGTGACGACACCCTGCCGTTCGCGGATACCAAGGGCAGAACTGTCAACAACCGCTTCCAAATCTATGGTACCGACTCATGGAAGCTGACCCACCGGTTCACTCTAAACCTCGGGCTGGCATATCGCTACGACACTAATCTCTACAACCTCGATCTGCCCAGGCCCTCAATCATTGCTCCGCTCTTTGACAAAGGAACGGCCAAAGTCCCGAACGATAAGAACAATTGGGCGCCGCGTCTCGGTTTCGCCTGGGATGTGAAGGGTAACGGTCGGACTGTAGTCCGCGGCGGTGTCGGTATGTACTACGACACAACGATTGATAACCTTCGTTTGTTTGAGCGTGCCGATCTCGGCGCGCCGGGATCGGAGCTGTTCTTGACCGGAACTGCGATCGTTAGCTCGCTCTTGCCGGGTGGCGACGCCCGGTTTAGCAC
>JBKPPE010000533.1:0-10768 GCA_046733375.1 Acidobacteriota bacterium
CGCGCCAGCGGATGAAGTGAAAACTCATGCCGCGGCAGGACTTCACCAGTTGCTTCTCGCAATTTCAAAGTGCCGACCGCCAAAATAAACAGCGCGGCGTTGAATAAAAAGCCCACAATGAAAACAATCCATCCCGGCACCAGTCCGACGGTCGCGCGATTGAGGAACTCTTCGAAGTTAGGTGCCGGCGCTGGATACAAGTAAACCTTCAGATTCCAACTCAACGCCAACAACGCGAATATCCAGACATAGTTGCGACGCAAACGCCGGCCAATCGCTTCCCACACGCTAATCGTGAAATGTGGTGTCAGCAGATCCGATGCCAGGTGCGACGCCCACTCTTTATCACGCGGCACATCGTCGGGCGCCAGCATGGGGGCGTAATACCCCATCTCGATCACACGCACGCGGCTCGCCCAAATTTCGTAGTAACGATAACGACGCGCCTCCATCAGGAGAAACACAGCGACGAGTATCGAATCGATCGGGATGACAAAGTGCGGACTGCCCGGTGAGCTGAACGCGAAAGACAACATCGCGCCGGCGCTCAATACGGCCCAATTCGTCGTGGTGTCCAGCCGATTCCGCCACGTGTTGGATCGCTGCACTTCACCGCGATAAAAATGGACCATCGCGGTGGTCAGCTCTGCCGAAGACATGCGGCGAGCAGCGTCCACCGGCGACGTCCTTTGTCGATCCGGAGTGATGGTTTCGTGCGGCGAGTCGGTCGAAACCGGACGTAATCGCGACGCCGGCCTTTCGCCTGACACAGTCAGCGACGGGTCGCGCGCTACATTGCGCGATGGCAAACGCGTAGTGATCTGTGAATCATGAATGCTGTCTGTGCGCGTGCCGATATTTCGTTGGGTTGGTTCGGTCGTCGTTGGCATCTCAGCCTGACTTGCGGGGGCGGGAATCCGCGGCAGCCTTGGAGATAATAACATGAAATAGGTATAGTTGCGTTTTGCTGTTTGAGAGATGTTTTCAGCCGTCGCAGATGAAGTAATCGCAGAGACGCAACCGTCGCACGAGCGTTGGATGGGCGAAGCAATTCGGGCGGCACGCGAAGCCGAAAGTGCCGGTGAAGTGCCCGTCGGAGCCTGCATCGTGGCCGATGGTGTCGTGCTGGCGGTCGCGGGCAATCGCACGCGCACTGACTGTGATCCGACCGCGCATGCTGAGATCGTTGCGCTGCGCGAAGCCGCGCAGCAGTTCGGTAACTATCGCCTCGCGAACTCAGTGATGTACTCGACGATTGAGCCATGCGCCATGTGTGCCGGCGCACTGATTCAGGCGCGCGTGCCAACTCTGGTTTACGGCGCGCGAGACGAAAAAGCGGGCGCCGTCGATTCTCACTTTCACATCTGTGATGCAAGTCAGCTGAATCATCGAGTCGAAGTGATCAGCGGAATTCTCGAAGTTGAATGCCGCGTGCTGATGCAGGAATTCTTCAAAGGAAGAAGGCAAAAGTAAAAAGGTAAAAGGAAAAACAGCCGCGCACTTCACCTTGCCTTTTTACTTTTTCCTTTTGCCTTGGTTCGCGGAGAGGTCGCATAGTGGATTAGTGCACCGGTCTCGAAAACCGGAGTGGCTTTACGGCCACCGTGGGTTCGAATCCCACCCTCTCCGCCATTGTTGCAAAGGAAAAAGTAAAAAGGTAAAAGGCAAACCCTGGATACGAATGTTTGCCTTTTTACTTTTGCCTTTGCCTTGATTCCGGAAAGGTGCAGGAGTGGCTTAACTGGCAGCACTGGAAATGCTGTGTGCGGGGAACCGCACCGTGGGTTCGAATCCCACCCTTTCCGCCATTTGATTACCGGCTGACTGAATCTTAGTGACAAACGCAATGCGCTTGCGGGCGCGAACCCTTATGAAAACAACCTTGAGTCTCGGATTGATTTTCGCGGGCTTGCTGGCGCCTCTCAACACCCCGGCCCAAACCCATCGACCCGTAAAACATGGTGGCCAAATCTGCGGCAATCCAAAGGTCTCCTGTAAAACGAGTGTGACTTTTGACGCAAACGACTTGCCTTTTCAGGTCGATAAGAACATGGTGATCGTCGACACGGTTCCCTTCTACGCGATTGTCCTCAAGAGCGCAGCCGTAAAGGACGACAATTGCGACGTGTTCATTCCTGAGTCTGATCGGCTCGCTGCGCAGGAACTGTTCCCCGAAAACAAAGTCTTCAGTTCGCGCTGCATCGACCCGGAAAATCTTTTCTATGAAGACGCGGGCACTCGCAAGCCGCGCATCCTCAGCGAGACGCACAGGATCATGGCCGTCTATGCCGGCAAAACCCTGGCAGACGCGAAGAAGCTTCTCGAGGCAGTCAAGGCGACCGGAAAATATCCGGGCGCCAACATTCGCCGGCTGCGGACAGGATTTAACGGTACTTGATTTGTCCCTCGAGTGCGGAAACCCTCACATTCGATTTCCTGAGGAGGTGTCATGATGGAAGATAATAAACTTGCGGCCGAAGAGGCCCGTCGGGCGGGACAGCATGGCTCAGTCAAATCGCAGGTAGAGGGAGAAGTGCAGGCAGAGATTGCCGAACGCGCCGCTGAGAAACCAGCACCGGAAAGCGAACGGATTGATCAGGTCGCCGGCCAATTTCGCGCCAAGGCGGTCGACGAGGTGGTGCAGACTGAGCGCGAGGTTGAGCGTGGCCGCGGCGCCGCGCGCGTTTCACAAGTTGTCGATTACATTTTCTTCGTCCTATACGCGTTGCTCGGATTGCGCTTTCTGCTCGCATTGTTGGCAGCGCGCAGCGGCGCGGGATTCGTGCGCTTCATCGTGGCGGTCACAGATCCTTTCTACACGCCGTTCAAAGGCATTGTCGCCAGTCCCAGTACCGACAGCGGTCATACATTGATGCTGCCGTTGCTGATTGCGATCATTGTTTACATCTTGCTGCATCTCGCAATCAACGGATTATTGCGCATCATTGCGCACAGAAAGACCGCGGTATGAGTATTTCTCTGTGCCTCTTTCTCAAGTGATGAGTCATGAGTAATGAGTGATGAGTTCGCACCTCATGCGAGTTACTCATTACTCGTTACTCACCACTTGAGAGACGACTAACACATAGAGAATGAAACTGAGCCACACGGTGAATCGACAATCGGCAATCCGCCATCTAAAATGTTTTCATCAGACTTCGGGCTCCGCACAACGTAGGGTCGGTGAACCCCGCCAGGCCGGGAACGGAGCAACGGTAGCCAGAGCCGCGTGTGTTGCGGGTAAGTCCGGAGTCTGACTCTTCTGGTAAATCGTAAATGGTAAATCGTAAATAGAAGCCTCAGCTTCTCACCGCTTGTCTATTCACGATTTACGATTCACTATTTACGGCTTTCATGTCCTATCAAGTTATCGCCCGCAAGTGGCGTCCACAAAAATTTGAAGACGTAACGGGTCAGGAAGTGCTGACGCGGACGCTCCAGAATTCGCTGGAGAACGATCGGCTGCATCACGCCTACCTTTTTTCCGGTGCGCGGGGCGTCGGCAAGACAACGACCGCGCGTTTGGTAGCGCGCGGTCTGAATTGTCACAAAGCGCAAAAGCCGACCGCATCTCCATGCGCGCCGATTGACGAGACGACGTGCGCTTCCTGCCGCGAAATCGCCGAGGGCCGATCGATGGATGTGCTGGAAATCGACGCAGCGTCAAACACCGGCGTCGATAATGTGCGCGAAGTCATTATTGGCAGCGTCGCCATCGCGCCGGCGCGCGATCGCTACAAAGTCTTCATCATTGACGAAGTGCACATGCTTTCGGGACCCGCGTTCAACGCGCTGCTGAAAACGATTGAAGAACCGCCGCCGCGCGTCGTCTTCATCATGGCGACAACCGACGCGCACAAAGTTCCGGAAACGATCTCTTCGCGTTGCCAACTCTTCGAATTTCGCACCATCGCGACCGCGAAAATTGCCGAGCGGCTGCGTTTGATTGCCGACGCAGAGAAGCTTTCGATTTCGGACGACGCGATACGTGAGATCGCGCGCGCCGGCGATGGCTCGATGCGCGATGCGCAATCGGCTTTCGATCAGGTGATCAGTTTTGCCGGCGAGAAAATCAAAACCGAGGACGTTGAGAAGGCTTTGGGTCTCGCGGGCGCCGACGTGCTGGCGCGCGTCATGAAGGGCATTGCGGATAACAATCCGGCGGAAGCGCTCGCGATCGTGGATGACGTGGTCATGCGCGGTCACAACTTGCGCAATTTTCTGCGCGATCTGATGGCGCATCTGCGCGATCTACTCGTCGTGAAAGTTTCGGGCGATGCAAAGATTCTTGATTCCTCAAGCGAAAGCGCAGCGTTAAAGCACCAAGCCGATCAATTCTCAGAGTCCGATCTGGTCCGTTTCTTTCATTCCCTGGCAGAAACCGAAACAACGCTGAAGGAAGCGGCCAACCCCCGCTATCAGGTGGAAGTCGCGCTCGTAAGACTGATGGAGATGCGGCGGCTTGCCTCATTGAATGAGCTGGTACAACGAATCGCGGCGCTTGAAACGGCCCTGCGAACTGGAAAACCTCCGGCCGACAATCCCAGCCCGCGCGCGACACCTTCATCGTCCACGCCGGTGCAACCCGCACGGAGCTCACCTGCAAAAAGTGCCGCCAGTGAAGCTGCGGTGGCAATCGAACCTGTCGTGACGCGAGCAGTAGCCGACGAATCATTCTGCAATCAGGTCAAAGCGAAGCTCGAACAAAAGCGGCGACGCCTCATGATCGCGGCGCTTGAAGGCGCGTTGCGCGCTGAACTGGCAGGTGACGAGTTTGTCGTCGAATTCCTTCCGGAAGCAAAACATTACCGCGATACGCTCTCCCGGTCAGACAACTCAAAAGCGCTGCGCGAAGCGTGCGCCGACGTTTGCGGCCGAGAGATCGGAATTCGTTTTGTGATCAGAGCAGACGATGAGGCCGGTGCAGAACCAGTCGCGGCCGACGATCCACAACAGAGACAGAAAGCCAAACATGCGGCCGCCGCCGACCCCGCAGTGCAGCAGGTCCAACGCACATTCGGAGCGGAAATAATTGACGTCAAGATGCTGTAGCCGCAGCTCGCTTGGGTCCGGCGGCGTCACGCGCCACGCGCAGGAACGCCTTCGCCGCGTGCGATAGCGATGCGCCTTTGCGATAGATGAGGTGCAGCTTTCGCTCAAGCCGCATTTCTTTCACCGTCAATCCCACCAACAGGCCCCGCTCGATTTCGGTCTGCGCGGTCAGCCGCGGTACGAGTGCAACTCCCATTCGAGCCTCGACCATTCGTTTGATTGCTTCGAGGGTGGGCATCTCCATCGAGATGTTTAGTGGCGTGCGGTGCTTTTCGAAGGTCTTGATCACGCGCTCACGATATGGCGAGGGTACATTGTGCGCGATGAACGTTTCGGCGCCTAATTCTTTGACCGACACAATTCCCCGGCTGGCAAGCGGATGATCCGAAGCGACGATGAGCGCCAGATCGTCGGTGATGACCGGAATCGCGCTAATCGATGCATCGTTTGGCTTGAAGGTAACGACGCCAATCTCCGCATCGCGTCCCAGGATTTCGGACGGAATGCGGCTCGCGAGACTCCGCTTCACTTCAATCTTGATGTGTGGATGACGCGCGCGAAATGTCGGGATCAAAGGCAGCAGCCCCATGACCGTGTACTCATTCGCGCTCAGGGTGAGCTTCCCTCGATGGAGATCACGCAATTCACGAATCGCGCTATGAGCGTGTTGCCGCAGATTCATCATCTGCTGGGCAAAGTCGAAAAGCACCTTACCGGCGGCTGTCAGCGTTCCATCTTTCGACGATCGATCGAAAAGCGGCTCGCCTAATTCCCCTTCCAGACGACGGACGGCCTGACTAACGGCCGGCTGCGTCCGGTGCAACGACTCGGCTGCGCGGGAAAAGCTCTTCTCCTGCGCCACGCTCAAAAACACTTCTAATTGGCTGATATCCATCGGCTCGCTCCTGTTGAACTTATCGGCCGCTGCGGTTTGCGTGATGATATCACAGGTTATTATGATTTCATCACAATTATAACTTTGACTTTGAGCGGCAATAGACCCTAGGATTTGCGGACTTTAAGAGGCGAATCCGGAGGCCGGAATGACTGAACGACTGAGAATCTTCGACACCACTTTGCGCGATGGCGAGCAGTCGCCGGGCTGCTCCATGAATCTGGGCGAGAAGCTAAGACTGGCGCGTAAGCTAGAAGAGCTTGGTGTCGACATCATCGAAGCAGGCTTTCCCATTGCTTCGGATGGCGACTTCGCCGCAGTGCAGGCCGTCGCGAAAAGCTGTCGCGAAGTGACGGTGGCCGCTTTGTGCCGGACGTCCGCGCCGGATGTGGCGCGCGCTGCCGAAGCTTTGCGCACCGCCGCACATCCGCGCATTCACACGTTTGTGGCGACTTCCGACATTCATCTTGAGTACAAATTGAAAAAGACTCGCAAGGAAGTGCTGGAGATGACGCGCGATGCGGTGCGGCTGGCGCGCAGCTACGCGGAAGAAGTCGAGTTCTCAGCAGAAGACGCGACGCGCAGCGACGTCGATTACCTGTGCGACATTTTCAATGTCGCCGTCGCCGAGGGCGCGACGATTCTGAACGTGCCGGATACCGTTGGATATACTCTCCCCAATGAGTTCAGCCAACTGATTCGCACGGTGCGCGAGCGCGTCGTTTGCGATCGCAACGACATCACGATCAGCGTTCACTGTCACAACGATCTTGGACTGGCAGTGGCGAACAGTCTCGCCGCGGTCGACGCTGGCGCTCGCCAGATCGAATGCACGATGAATGGGATTGGCGAGCGCGCCGGCAACGCGTCGCTGGAAGAAGTTGTCATGGCGATGCGCGTGCGCGCCGATCGTCTACCGTTCGAGACGGGAATCGACACGCAGCAACTTTATCCGGCCAGCCAACTGTTGTCGCAAATCATCGGTTTCGCAGTACAGCCCAACAAAGCAATTGTCGGTCGTAATGCGTTTGCGCATGAAGCCGGCATTCATCAACACGGCGTGATCAGCAATCCTTTGTGTTACGAGATCATGACGCCGGAATCCGTCGGCGTGCCGGCTAATGCGCTGGTGCTCGGCAAGCATTCCGGCCGGCATGCGCTCGGATTGCGATATGAAGAACTCGGTTATTCGCTCGAGCCGAGCGAATTGAATCAGGTTTACCATCGCTTCACAGAGTTGGCGGATCGCAAGAAACGGATTTACGATCAGGACCTGATTTCGTTGATCGAGACCGGCGCGCGCGCTGACGCAGTCATAGCATCGGAACGTGAGCAATGGGCGCGCGTTGCGACGGCGTAGTTTTGTTTCCCTCTCCTGCTGGGAGAGCGATAGGGTGAGGGTTTTAGGGCGCGCTAGTTCCACCCCTCATCCCCATCACTTCTCCCAACGGGAGAAGGACAGTAACCATTTAAGGGGAACCAGTGCAGTTAAAGATCGTAGTCCTCCCGGGTGATGGCGTTGGTCCGGAAGTGACAGAGCAGGCCGTTCGTGTTTTGCGCGAAGTGGCAAACATTCACGGCCACACTTTTCTCTTCGCAGAACATTCGGCCGGGGGCGCCGCGATCAAGACGTCGGGTCATCCGCTCCCGGCAGCAAGTCTCGATGCGTGTCTCGCTGCCGATGCCGTGCTGCTAGGCGCGGTCGGCACGCCCGAATTCGATCATCTGCCCTTCGACAAACGGCCGGAAGCGGGCCTGCTACAGTTGCGACAGGCGCTCGGCGGTTTTGCCAACCTGCGACCGGTCAGTTCGTATCCCGCGCTTGCTGATGCTTCCCCGTTGCGCAAAGAGATCGCGGAAACGGTCGATATCCTCATCGTTCGCGAACTGTTGGGCGGTCTATACTTTGGCGAGCCGCGTGGCATTTCTTCACAAAACGGCAGTTCAGTCGCCTTCAATACGATGCGTTATTCGGTCGGCGAGATTGAACGCGTCGCACGCATCGCATTTGAAGCCGCGGTGAAACGGCGGCAGAAAGTTACTTCGGTCGACAAAGCCAACGTACTCGAAACTTCGCAATTGTGGCGCCAGACTGTGACGCGGATTGCCGCAGAGTATCCCCAAGTCGAACTTGATCACCTCTACGTCGACGCCGCGGCGATGCATCTAATCACCAATCCGCGGCGCTTCGACGTGATGCTGACTGAAAATCTGTTCGGTGACATTTTGTCTGACGAAGCTTCGGTGATTACAGGCTCGCTCGGGATGTTGGCATCGGCCACGATTGGTGGGGCGGTGGATTTGTACGAGCCGGTGCATGGATCAGCGCCCGACATCGCCGGACGCGGCATCGCCAATCCGCTGGGGGCCATTGCCTCGGCCGCGATGCTTTTGCGCCACACCGCGAACCTTGAAGAAGAAGCTGACAACATCGAAGCGGCAATTACTGAAGTGCTCGATAGCGGCTTTCGCACTATCGACATTGCGCGCGGCACAGGCGGACGAATCGTCGGCACCGCTGAGATGGGGACGTTGGTCGCTGATGCAGTCGCCGGCGTTGCTGACATCCGACGTGCTTATCATGCAGTTTAGAAAAACGTGCTTTGTGCTTTGTACTTCGTGCTTTGTCGTTCCCGCCGTTTTTGAGGAATCAATAAGATAAGAAAGAATTACAAAGTCCAAAGCACAAAGACCAAAGACCCGTTTTTAGTCAATGCCACGAACGTTATTCGAAAAAGTCTGGGATGCCCATGTAGTTCGCTCTGCCGAGGGCGAACCGGATCTGCTCTACATCGATCTGCACCTGGTTCACGAGGTCACGTCGCCGCAGGCGTTTGACGGTTTGCGTAGCGCCGGGCGCAGTGTTCGACGCGCTGATTTGACCATCGCGACCATCGATCACAACGTGCCGACCACGGACCGTTCTTTGCCCATTGCCGACGCGATTGCGTCAAAGCAAATCGAAGCCCTGCGGGCGAACTGCGCACAATTCGGCGTGAGACTCTTCGACATTCACTCGAAGGAGCAGGGCATCGTCCACGTAATTGGCCCTGAGTTGGGGTTAACACAGCCGGGGATGACGATCGTTTGTGGAGACAGTCACACGAGCACCCACGGCGCATTTGGCGCGCTCGCTTTCGGCATCGGCACCAGCGAAGTCGAGCAGGTACTCGCAACACAGTGTCTGCCGCAAACGAAGCCGCGCACGATGCTGGTCCGCACGAATGGCCGGCTGGCGGACGGGGTGACGGCGAAAGATCTCGCGCTCGGAATCATCGGCCAAATCGGCACCGACGGCGCGACTGGTCACGTCATCGAGTATGCGGGCGAGGCGGTGCGCGCGCTGTCGATGGAAGGCCGCATGACGCTGTGCAACATGAGCATTGAAGCAGGCGCTCGCGCCGGCATGATCGCGCCTGACGAAACAACGTTTGCTTACCTAAAGGGCCGCCGGTTTGCCCCCGCCGGCGAAGCGTGGAACGAAGCAAACGGTTATTGGCGCACTTTGCCGACTGACGATCACGCAACGTTTGATCGAGTCCTTGAAATTCAAGCTGACGCATTGGCGCCATTCGTCACCTGGGGAACAAATCCCGGGATGGTCGCGCCGATCACTGACACCATTCCCGATCCGTTAGACGCTACGAGCCAAGCCGACCGATTGGCCGCGGAACGCGCGCTTGCCTACATGGCTTTGAAACCGCGTACAAAGATCAGTGACATCCCAGTTGATCGCGTATTCATCGGCTCATGTACGAACTCGCGGATTGAGGACCTGCGCGCCGCGGCGCGAGTGATCAGTGGCCATCATGTGAGCAAGTCAGTCCGCGCCATGGTCGTTCCGGGATCGCAAACCGTGAAGCAGGCCGCCGAACACGAGGGCCTCGATCAAATATTCCGCGCCGCCGGCTTTGAGTGGCGTGAGTCCGGTTGCTCGATGTGTCTCGGAATGAATCCGGACATTTTGGAACCCGGCGAGCGCTGCGCCTCGACCAGCAATCGTAATTTTGAAGGCCGCCAGGGGCGCGGCGGTCGAACGCATTTGGTCAGTCCCGCGATGGCTGCGGCCGCGGCGATCGCCGGACATTTTGTTGACGTCAGGAGTTGGGAGTATCGGTAGTTTCAAGTTTCGAGTTTCAGGTTTCAAGTTGAAGCCGCGAACTCGAAACTTGAAACCTGAAACTTGAAACTGGAATGACACCATTTCGCATTCACACCGGTCTCGTTGTTCCGCTCGATCGTGCCAATGTCGACACGGATCAGATTATTCCGAAGCAATTTTTGAAACGCATCGAACGCAACGGCTTCGGTGAATTCCTTTTTTATGATTGGCGTTTCCTGCCGGACGGGGCCGCGAATCCTGAATTTTCTTTGAATGACGAGCGTTATCGCGGCGCATCGATTTTGATGGCCGGAAAGAACTTCGGTTGCGGTTCATCGCGCGAGCATGCGCCGTGGGCACTTGCGGACTTTGGTTTTCGGGCGATTATCGCGCCGTCATTCGCGGATATCTTCGCGAACAATTGCATGAAGAACGGAATGCTGCCGGTGAGTCTGGCTGAGGAACAAGTTGCCGAGTTGACGCGTCGCGCTACCGACATTACAGGTTATGAAGTGACGGTCGATCTGGAGAAGAAACTGATCTCGGATGCGCGCGGTTTTTCTGCGTCGTTCGACATCGGCGATTTTCAACGATACTGCCTGCTCGAAGGACTCGACGACATCGGTCTCACTTTGAAACACGAGAACGATATCGCTCGCTTTGAAACGCAGCGGCCGGCGTGGATGAACGCGAGCGCTCGCTAAGTCCCTACCCCCGCG
>JBKPPE010000534.1:0-3732 GCA_046733375.1 Acidobacteriota bacterium
GGAAGTTGTGGCCTTCACGACCTGCGCGCACCCGAAGACCGGGTCGGACGGAACGAGGGTTCCACCGCCGAACACGACGATCGCTTCGCCCGCGGCGAGGGAAGTGCCCGATGCGAATGTAAAGCGCGTCGTTTCTGTCGAACTACCCGTTGGCCGCGTGCGAATCGTCCAGCTGCTGAGACTGATCAATTCAGTGGACGCTCCGTTGACGAGTTCGACGAACTCATCCTGGGTGCCGTCCCGTACGCCATCGTGATTAGCATCACCGGCGATTCCATTGGGTGGATCGGCGAGAACTTCATTGATCAAGACGTTGCGGCTCGGATCGCCCGTGAACGCCACAGTCACTGGGTTACTGTCCCGTCCATCTGACGTGATAAAGAGAGTGACTGTCCCGGCGCCGCGCAAATCTGTCGGCACGCGCACGCGAACTTCGTCGAGGCCCACCATGTCCGGTGAAGGCACAACTGATTCGGCGTTGACTATCCGGCCGCCGATGTTGACCGTGGTTTGAATCGAATTGCGCGCGCCGGTGGTGAAGATCAGCAGACACAGATTGCCGCTTGTCGGATCAAAAGGACCCTCAGCCAGCGTGTCCGCAGTGAGAATCATTCCTTCGCCGATGCCGTCGCCGGTCTTCGTGAAGATACCTGGCGCCGCGCGCAGAATGGGAAGACTCCCGCGCGAAGGGAACCCATCGGGGTTGGTGACTACGACCTCAGCGTCTCCAATTTCCGTTTGCGGCGGCACGAGGAAGTGAACGCGATCCGGCGAGACGAAAAATATTTGTGCCGCGCGTCCATTAACTGTCACAGTGGTGCCGGCGACGTTAGTCGGAAACGTGCCGTTTGGCTCTTTTTGTGATTGTTGTGTGGTATTTGCGAGCGCGGTGCCGAACGCAGTGACGATGCTCTCTGAGGCGGCGGCTTTTGTCGGCGACGGTTCGTGCCCGAGCGAGGCCTGATTCAGCATCGAAGCCAACGTTCCAAACGGCGGCCGTAGTGTGGTGCCCGTTGCGTAAATTTCGGACTTGTTTTCGAGGCCGGCTCCGGCCGTGCCCGACAGAGCACGCGGAAAATTGAAGACGATAGTCGATCCGTCGTCGTTCAGAGACGAGACGACTTCACAGGCTTGGGTGCTTCCATCAAAACAATCAGCCTCGGCGGGAGCGCTTGTGACACGCGCGAATGAAGCTGTGGGAATATCGTACGTGTAAAGCTCGACGCTCGCGTCTGAGTTACTAAAACCCGTCACTGCACGGCGTGTAGCGAACGCGATTCGTTTTCCGTCGCCGCTAATGGTCGGGTGGAGAGGAACTTCAGTAGTGCGCGTGCCTAGAGAGGTTACTTGCCGATTGGCGTTTCCGCTGCGGGCGTCGTAGAAAAAGACCTGAGTCGAGTTCGTGCCAGTCTCGCCCGAGTAAACGACGCGTGTTCCGTCGTCACTGATCGCACGACCGTACGTCATCAAAAGCGCTTGAACTTGGCTGGCCAGCTCCGTTGCCGTTGACGAACTTCGATCCTGAATCATCAAGTCGCGCTTGGCGCTGGGGGTCGAGCCCGTGTCGCGGATGTAAGCAACCTTGGAACCATCGCCGGTAATCTTTGCATCGGTACAGCCGACAATTCCCGTAGAGTTCGTCAGCTGCGCGAACGTCGCCGGCACGCTGTTATAGACAAGAATCTCCAGATTGCCATCGCTGTTTTGCGATGTGATGTTTCGATTCGACGAGAAAGCGACGAAGCGTCCGTCGTCTGAAATCGAAGGTTGGAAGTTGCCGTTTGTGACTCGATTCGCCGCATCGCCCGGTGAGGTATTCGTTACCTGAAGCAGATTCGATCCGTTGAAAAGAAAAATTTCCGAGTTGCCATCGGCATTTGTTCCGAGCGGATCGTCTTTCGAAGCGAATGCGATGTGCGAACCGTTTTGCGAAACTGCCGGCGATACAGCCCGCGTGCGACCCATCTGAAAAAACGTCCCTGGGTCAACCGAAATGTTCGCGCGAATCGCGCGGAAACCGTCACTACCCAAAGCGCCGGCGAGGTCTTCGGTGCTTTCAAACGCGACGATGCGGCCGTCACCGCTGACCGACGGGTTGATGTTGACTCCTTCGTCTGTAGTGGTCGTGATACGTCGCAGCGTCGACTGACTCTGACTCACAAATGAGGCAAGGCAGACGAGAGCCCCGCAGGTCACCACAAAGAATGGGGTGCGATGTCGAACCATGGGAGAAGTTCGGCGTAGAGCGGGGGCATTCTATACATTTTTTGCACAAACTCAACTGAAAAAAGGTCGCGTCTTATTTTCACTCTCTGATCCTTTTCGATCCTTTGCGCCTTTGCTTCTTTGCAAAAAACCAGCGGATCAAGAACGATGTTGGCTCACGCAAAGGCGCCAAGCGCGCGGTGGGCGCGCAGAGTAAGACCCTATCGAGAAATAACCTGGTCGTCGCAGACGCCGCCGGAATTGGCGTCGCTTGGGAGGCCTGAGTTACGATGGCGGCCGAGGTGCTCATCTCAAAAACCCGCGAGGACTCTGAATGAAGATCGCAATCGCCGGCGCGAGCGGCTTGGTCGGTGCCGGGATCAGGCCACAACTTGAAGCTGAGGGCCACGATATCATTCGTCTCGTGCGCAATTCGCCAAGACCTGGTGAGATGGAGTGGCACCCGAACCAGGACTCAATCGACCCCGCCAAACTGGATGGCTTTGACGCGATAATTAACCTTGCGGGAGAGAACATTGCCGAAGGCCGGTGGACGGAAGAGAAGAAAAAGAAGATCCACGACAGTCGCGTGAACGGAACGCATCTCTTGAGCGAGGCGATGGCAAAATTGACAACGAAACCGCGTTGCTTCTTGTGTGCTTCTGCAACCGGAATTTACGGCGACCGCGGTGACGACGCGCTGGATGAGCAAAGCGAATCTGGCGGCGGGTTTCTCGCAGGCGTTTGTCGCGAGTGGGAAAAGGCCACTGATCCGGCGCAGCGGGCGGGTGTGCGCGTAGTCAACCTGCGCTTCGGACCGATTCTTGCGCGTGCCGGTGGCATGCTGGAAAAGATGCTGACGCCGTTCAAGATGGGGCTTGGCGGCAAGATCGGCTCTGGCAAGCAATACATAAGCTGGGTTGCGATTGACGACGTGGTGGCTGCGATTAAGCTTGCGCTCAACGAGCCATCGATTCGTGGACCGCTCAACATCGTTTCGCCAAAGCCGGTGACTAACGAGCGATTCACACGCGCGCTAGGCGAAGTCCTTTCACGCCCGACAGTGATGGCAATGCCGGCGTTTGCGGCGCGACTCGCGTTTGGCGAAATGGCTGATGAGATGTTGCTCGTCAGCCAAAGAGTAATACCGAAGAAACTTCAGGCAGCAGGATTCAAATTCGAGTACCCGGATTTGGAAACTGCCCTGCAACATTACGTTAGCTAGCTCACCACAGCACCAGCGCCAGAAAAAAACGAAACACTCCAGCGCCCATCAAAACCCAAAACGCGTTCGGGCGATAACGCAAAAGAATCCCAAGAATGGCGACTGCCATTGAAGCGCCGATGAAGGTGTGAATGCCTGAACGCGCAACGCTCCACGCTGCGGCGCCCAGCAACCCAGTGACTGCGGGCGCTACTCCGCGCAGGAAGGCCTGAATCTGCCGGTTGGTACGAAAGCGGCGCAGCGAGGACCCGGCCGCAATCGTCATTAAGAAAGAGGGCAGGAAAACGCAGAGCGTGCAAAGG
>JBKPPE010000535.1:0-4601 GCA_046733375.1 Acidobacteriota bacterium
CAAAAAGCGAAGCTAACCGGCAACTGAAGCTGGCGCACAAGTTCTATCACGAAGCATATAAAGTGAATCGGGGCTACTACCCGGGAATCAACGCGGCGACACTCGCGTCGCTAATCGGAAAGGAAGACGAAGCGAACACTCTCGCTAAGAACGTTCGCGACGCCTGCCTCGCGGAGCTAAAGTCTCTGCCAAAAAATTCAGCGAGTCGTTATTGGCCGATTGCCACGCTGGGTGAAGCGTCATTGATCATGCGCCAATGGAACGAAGCCGAAGACTGGTATGCACAGGCGGCCGCTATTGCCAAAGGGCAGTTTGCGGATCTCAGTTCTACGCGCCGCAACGCGCGGATTTTGTTGCATCATTTTCGCCGCGATTCAACGGCGATCGAACGCGCTCTGAAGATTCCTGGCATCATCGTCTTTGCCGGACATTTGATTGATCAGCCAAGCCGTCCAACGCCGCGCTTCCCTGCCCCGATGGAACCAGCGGTCCGCGACGCCATCAAGTCACGTCTTAAGAAAATCTCGCCGGGCTTTGGTTACGCATCCGCAGGCTGCGGATCGGACATTCTGTTTTTCGAGGCGGTTTTAGAACGCGGCGCAGAAGCACATGTGATTTTGCCCTACGAAAAGGAGCAGTTCATCAAAGACAGTGTTGCCTTTGCTGATGCGGATTGGGTCAAACGATTTGAGAGCGTGCTGCAGCGCGCGACGACAGTGACAACGGCATCCAGCGAGCGAATTGAAGAAGGCAGCATGTCGTTCGAATACGCAAACCTTCTGCTGTTTGGGTTGGCCGACATTCGCGCGCGTCAATTGGAAACTGATCTCATACCGCTGGCCGTCTGGGATCAAAAACCCGGGGATGGTCCCGGCGGAACCGCGAGCGCAGTCGAACACTGGAAAGACCTTGGCTTAGATGTTGAGGTCATTAATCTCGCGAAAATTCTGAAACGTGCCGTGAATTGGCCGTCTGACTCCCTCTCCCCCTGGGAGAGGGCTGGGGTGAGGGCGCGAAGCATAGCGGCGAAAAAACGAAAAGAAAAAATATCACGTGCTGACGCCATAAGCCCTCACCCTAAACCTCTCCCAAAGGGAGAGGGAACGCAGCAAAGCGACACTCTCCCCACACGCATCATGGCGATGCTCTTCGCCGACGCGGTCAACTTCAGCAAACTTACTGAGCAGCAAATTCCGTTGTTTCTCAATTACTTTCTGGGGGCGATCGGAAAACTGATTTCAACTTCACCGCACGCACCTTTAATCAAGAACACCTGGGGCGATGGTCTTTACTTCGTATTTGCTGACGTGAAGCACGCGGGTCTGTTCGCACTTGAACTGTGCGAGCTGATGGTGCAAACAGACTGGAGCAGGACCGGTCTGCCAAAGGCGATCAATTTGCGCATTGCCTTGCATGCGGGTCCGGTTTACGCGTGCGTCGATCCGGTAACTGAACAGCCGAGCTATACCGGCACGCACGTCAGTCGCGCCGCGCGTATCGAACCGATTACTCCCCCGGGCCAGGTTTATGCGAGCCAGGCCTTCGCCGCGCTCGCCGCCGCCCAAGGCGTGAAGGATTTCATCTGCGACTATGTTGGCCAGACTCCCCTCGCGAAAGGCTACGGAACATTCGCGACGTACCATGTCCGCAGTGCCAAGACTCCCAAGCACTAGATTGATGTCTGAACACAACTTCAAATACTGGGCCTTCATTAGCTACAGCCATGCGGATGAAGAATGGGCGAAGTGGCTACACAAGTCGATTGAAACCTATCGCGTACCGCGAAAGATCGTCGGCCGCGAAACCGGGAATGGAGCACTGCCGAAACGGCTGTTTCCCGTCTTTCGCGATCGAGACGAGTTGCCGGGCGCGTCGGACCTCAGCGGCAAAATTCAGGAGGCGCTCAACACGTCGCGCTCGCTTATCGTCATCTGCTCGCCGAAGTCGGCAGTCTCGAAGTGGGTAAACGAAGAAGTTAAGACTTACAAGTCGCTCGGGCGGGCGGACCATGTTTTGTGCTTGATGGTTGATGGCGAGCCAAACGCAGCGCCGGACAGCGGACTGCTCGAATGCTTTCCCCGCGCCGTTCGTTTTCAAGTCGGCGCCGATGGCGAGATCATCGAGGAGCCGGCGGAACCAATCGCCGCAGATGCGCGCCCTGGCAAAGATGGAAAGACGAATGCGCTGTTTAAGTTGTTGGCCGGCATGATGGGCATCGGTTATGACGAACTACGCCAGCGGGAAAGGCAGAGACAACGTCAACGGCGGCTGCGTCTTTCGGTCCTGGTGGTGGCCGTTCTCTTAATAATTTCGGCGACATATATGGCGGTAGCTGATGCCGGTTTGAATGTGCCTGCGGGTAAAGGCATTCGCACCTTCCTCGATCGCCACGATAAGTCTTTCATGCGCCGTGCGCGCAGCGATACCGAGATTCGCTCAGCGGCCGCATCTCACCGTCGCGAACTAACCGTAGCACTGGAACATGGGCAAACTTCGCACGGCTGGATTGCTGCCAGTCTGAAACCGGGCACCTCTGATCCAAACATCGAATACTGGTCGAACGCTCAGGCCCTCAGCGCTTTGTTTACGACGGCGGAATTGCCTGATGCCGAAGCGCGCCAACTGCTTGCCGCGCTCGACGTCGCATTCGAGGCCAATGCCACGGTGGAAGGTGCGGACGGCCGGAAGTACGGCTGGATCGCGCACCCGAAAGAGATGCGCACGCAAGCCGAGCCGGCGCTCTGGACGGCCGTGGCACTGGCAAACGCGCTCGGACGGCCCGGACTGTTAACCGGCGAGGCACGCGAGCGGGCATTGCAGAACCTGGGACGCACGCAGGAGATCCTCAAAACCTATCGGCCTGATAACGACAACGGGTGGAACATGTTTCCAAACCAGGAAGATCCACACCTTCATAACGTCTATACGACTGCGCTTGCATTGCTGGCGTTACTTGAGGCACGCAAAGCCAATCTAACCTGGGATGGCAGTTTCGAAACTCGCGACCAGTTATTGCTGAATGCGGCGCGATGGCTGGCTAATCGGTACGATGCAGAATCGCCAGAGCCCGGCTGGCGGCACGCGGCGAGCGAAACGAGCGAAAACACGGTGGATGGACTTACGCTGCAAATCTACGGTGAATTGCTACGTGCTGAAGTAGAAGCTGGTTTTGTAATTCCGCCGAAGATTCTCGAGCAAATGCCTGATTACTTAAGCAAGTGCGGCGAGCGAAATCTGAGTTTTCCCAACGACAGCGGCGAATTCGCCGCGATCTTCACGGATCAACGAGGCCAGCAATACATGGCGCGCGAAGCCTTGGGATTTATGTGGTACCCGTGGGCCATCAACGCAGCCCAACTTTGGTTATTGCACGCCCAACGCGTGGGCGAGCCGATGGAGAAACAGGTGAGCGTGCGGCGCGCGCTCGGCCATCTGGTTGTGGATCACGGCGCTGAAGCAATTCAGAAATTTAAATCAGAGTGGACGTTTCAGGCGGCAGAAACTCTGTATGGATTGTCGGTGATTCCTGCGAAATAGGAGTTGAGTTGATGAAGTAGTGTGTTTGGCACGGAACGCGGGCATCCTGCCCGCAAATTCTTATAGCCGCGCATAGAATGCACTACGGATTTTCCAACTACCGATTTCGATTACGAGGATATTCATATTCCCGTAAGGGCGATATTATGTGTCATCCATAATCGCGAAAAGCAGCGTGATATCGGGATTGATGCATAATTAGTAGTTGGGCGGCTCAAGCGGTGGAATCCAGCCAATGTTACGAATCATTGCGACCTTGGTGACTGTGACATTCACCCTGCTGGTGGCACAGCCGCCTGCTGTTTGCTCGCAGCAGGTCACCGTGTCGCACGGTAGGGTCATCATTCATAGCGAATGTCCCTATTCGCTTGCCATTCCGCGAGGCTGGACGCCGAGCCCGAACGGTCAGCAACCGGAAGCCTTTGATGTGGCCTTCGCTCGAGGTCATTCATGGCACGAGGGGCGTGTGCTGCTTGGTGTCATCCGCGAAGGCAAGGACGGCGGCCTGACTGTCGAAGCAGCTTTGTCCGAGGACACTGGAAGCTTCATCGTGAAACGTGCGCGCCCGATACGCACGCTCGACCGACACCTCGCGCAGGTTCGCTACCTTTATGACGATGATCGAGACGAGCCTTGTTGGGTGGCCGAAGCGCTCATCGGTTGCAATGGCTGGGTCGCGACAATCGTCCTAAGCGCAAATTCTCGTCGCGACCTTGCCCGCTCGCTGGCGACGTGGCGCACGCTCGTGCGGTCCTTTAGATATGAGAACGCGCGTGGTCAATCAAAGATTGTGCGACGCGCCGCCACATAACAAATCGTTGGACGCGAGCGGCGGAAGCGTGTTTCGCATCATGACTCGTCCAGCGATGCGTTCATGAAATCGCGCCGCCGCGTCAACTCCGCCGTTGGGCCGCTTGAACATTGAATGATTAGTGAGTCAGAAGTAATGCCTCTTCTAATCGCCGCCTGTCCTAGGTTTCAGTCGGCGTGGGAGAAACATCTCGCATACTGGAACGGTGAAGAGCCCGGAGCTTTTATCGACGCGGCCGAATTCGCTCGTTACA
>JBKPPE010000536.1:0-2093 GCA_046733375.1 Acidobacteriota bacterium
TCATGGTCCACTGAGATTTGTTGATGAAGAGAGGACTTGATGAGTTCTGTATTGACGAGAAAAACCGTTGTGAATTCTCAACCCCAGGCGCCTCAATCGAGTGAGCCTTCCGGCTCCCCGAGTCTGGACAAGTTGCGGGAGATAGTTCAGAAGCACTGCCCTTCCTACGAAGTGTGGCCGGAATGGTCAGGCGGCGGCGGTGGGCGGGCGAGGCGTAACGGCTACATTCTCACCCTGTGTGGTGTAAACGAGGGACAAAACTGCTCGTGCGGCCACCATGTGCCGGGCTGCCCACACTGTTATCACACTTACGATGACTTGCGCCGCATCGCCGAGTGGATCACGCAAAAAGATCAGCAGGGCTGCCGTTGCGAAATTGCGCCCTTCGACCGTGCCTGGCACATCGCACCGCGACAGCGTTGGTCACGCAACGAGATCCTCGTAATCATCAAGATACTGCACCGCCATGATGTTGACGCTCCCGTCGACGACTACCAGCAAGCCTGCCTGGACGAATTGCGCTCGAAGTTAACAGAACTTGGCGTGCATGAAGGTCTGTGGAAGGCACACTAACAGTCTGAGCGTCCAAATAGAGAAGTAGTCCTACAAAAACTTTTACAAAGCTTTCTCACGCAAAGGCGCAAAGGCGCGAAGCGCTGCCGCGTTTCTAAAGGTTTTCTTTGCGCCTTTGCGCCTTTGCGGGAGAAAAATTCTTTCCAACGCAAGCTGCTTGAGGGACGTGAAGACTTGAAGATTAGAAGTAGTACGGGTACAGCTTGGACCAACTATATCTGTCCACGCGCTGGCGCACGCCGCATTGTAAACACGTGCGGTAAGGTTCGTCGTCTACGGTAAAACGCCGGCTCATATTCGAGTGCCGGCACCCGAGAAGCCGTCTGAGGATACGGCTAATCGGTTTTGTTGAATTGCCTATGTGTCTACTCTGAGTCATGGCTGTAATTTCCTGAGACAGTTCTCCTGGACCTCCTCACGGATACGCCACCGCTACTCGGAAGCATCCGCGACAAATGTCACTGCGATCTCGCGACCGTCTACGGTCTTCACGTTAGCCGTAAGCTTTTTGATGGAAACTCTGTCGCTAGTCAGCAACACCTTCCCTGATCCCGTCATTTCTCCCTGGAGCACGCCGCCAGTAATTTTCAGCAGAATTTCCCCGGGCGAGGAGGTACTCGCCTTCCAAGTTCCCTCGGCTTGTAGCTGGATGTCAGCGGACAGTGCAAGTAAGAACGTACCGTTTGCCCGGAAGAAGATGAGTGCGGAAGTAATCTCCCGTTCGTCGACTGCTGAAACGATCTTACCGTGACCGTTCGCCGTTGCGGTTCGCGATTCTCGTTCTTGCGACTGAACGGAAACGGGAAGAATAAATCCCGCAAACAGCACCAGCATCAGACATTGCATTATTCGCTCGAGTCTTTTCATTGTCGCCTCCACATGCCTCGCCATCACCTCGCCAGGGTCGGGCTATCTTTGTAAGCACCATCTTCGTTTGCTACTTCTTCTCGATCACGAATTTCATTCCAAACTTACGGCCGACTCCGTTGTAGAACCCGCCGAATTCGTCACTCGCCAGGTTTGCCTGGAAGTCGCGCGGATTGAAATGATTCGTCAGGTTGAAGACCTTCACTCCCACTCGGAAGCGATAATTGTCGGCGAACCGTCCCGGGGCGGACACGCTTTTCAGCACCTGTAGATCGAGCGAAGCAAAATCGGGGAAACGACCCGCCCGATTGCGTGGGCCGACAAAGTTTCGATCTTCGTCGATAACTGACAGTGGAAAACCGTTGCGGATTTCTAACAGCGGCGCGACGGTGATCCCGTACTTCACGCCGAAGTCACCCCAGAACACGAAACGGTTTGGCGCGTCGAATGGCAGGAAGGATCGTTCGTTCCGCCGAATGATTGGATTTTCGAAGTTAGCGTAATACGAGTTGAAATCATTCAAATCGCCGATCGTCCTGGACCGCACGTATGAGGCATTCAACTCATTCTGCCCGCGAAATGTGTAGCGCGTGGTGACCTGAAATTCCCTGTACCGCGATCTGCCGCCGTTGCTGAGCAACAACGCACTGCCG
>JBKPPE010000537.1:0-6834 GCA_046733375.1 Acidobacteriota bacterium
TGATGCGTGAGAGTAACCGCAAGCCGTTTGAGCCGCCCGCGACCATCATCGATCCCAGCACGATTCTGCATGAGATGCGCGTGCTGAAGTCCCCTGAGGAGATCGAGGTCATGCAACGCGCAGCGGACATCGCCGCGGAAGCGCACGTCGAAGTAATGAAAACAGCGCGGCCCGGCATGATGGAGTACGAAGTCGAAGCGATGGTGGAGGCTTACTTTCGCAAGGCCGGTGCGTCCGGCTCGTCATACACATCGATTGTGGGCGCGGGTGGGAACGCCACGATTCTTCACTACATCGACAACAAGGACGAGCTGAAAGATGGCGACTTGCTCTTGCTCGACGCGGGCGCGGAATACAAGGGCTACGCTTCCGACATCACACGTACTTTTCCGATCAATGGCAAGTTTACTGACGCGCAACGCGAGATTTACGATCTCGTGCTGAAAACGCAGAAGTCGTGCGTTGACATGGTGCGTCCCGGCATCCGTCTGGAAGATCTCAAGACGCATTCGATCGAGCTGCTGACTGAGGGCATGGTCGAGCTTGGCTTGCTGAAAGGCGATCCGAAGAAACTGATCAAAGAGAAGAAGTACATGCAGTTCTATATGCACAACCTGGGTCACTATCTCGGCATCGACGTGCACGACGCCGGTAAGTACTACTTCAAAGGCGAATCACGTGCTGCGGAGGCTGGCATGGTGATGACGATCGAACCGGGCCTCTATATCTCGCCCGACACCAGCCGCATTCCCGAAGACTTCAACGAAGATATTCCGGAAAAATATCTCGGCATTGGCGTCCGCATTGAAGACGACGTGCTGGTTACTGAAAACGGCGCGCGCGTGCTGACGCACAAAGTGCCGAAAGAGCGGGAAGAGATTGAAGCGCTGATGGCGAAGTGATGGGCATTAGACGAACTCCGGCGTTTTGAGTTCTGAGATCACGCCGTGCTTGCGGGCTAACTCGAAATAACGGGTTAGCCCTTTCTGCATCTGCTCGTCGACGTTGAAAACAATATTCGTCGTAAGGTACGTCGTGATTTCCGCGGATGATAAGCCAATGTGCCGGGTGTAACTGTCCGCAATGTGTTTCAGATTTGCGAGTCCTTCATCGCGCGCAACTGCGAATCTGGTTAACGCCATTCTCTCCAGGCGATCTTTTCTCGCCATCCACATCGCAAAGACAAAACCAAACCCCGTGAATTCGTGCCACAGTGTGGCGAGATCAAATACGCGAAATTGATCGCCGGGAATTGTCATCGCCGGATCGCCGATGATGAGCGCGGCGTCGGCGGCTTGCATCATCGACTGAAGATTTGGCGCGGCGATGTTCCATTCCGGCTCAAATCCCAGGAACTCGCGAAATAAAATCTTCACAAGCGCAGCCGAGGTGCGCGATGATTCATCAAGCGCCACTCGCTCGACTTTCTTCAAATTGTTCTTGCGCGTCACGAGGACGACACTGCGAACGGCCGTCTTCGACCCAACACAAACGTCTGGAATAATCGCAATGTCCGGAATCCGTTGATATTCAATGACCGGCACGAGCGCGGCATCGACCTCGCCATTTGCCAGGAGAGTTGCGCAGCGCGCTGGAGCAGTGTCGGTGAACAATTCGACGGCGCCGCGTTGCGATCCATGCGTGAAACTCCAAATCAATGGCGCAGTGTTGAGGTAGCTCGACGCCGCAATACGCGGCAAGTTTCCGGAATCTTTTTTCATCACGATCTGACGCGTTAGAGTACCGACTTTAGTCGGGCTTTTGTAGTAGCGATGGAAAGCCCAACTGAAGTTGGTACTCTGACGCAGATTCCGTTTATAGTTATCGCGCTACGATCACCTGGCAACCTGGAGCTTGCGTTGCGACAAATGACAATTTACGACGTTACAGTCCCAATTCGTGCGGGGATGCCCATCTACGAAGGCGATCCAAGCTTAACCATCGAGCCCTGGTCCGCAATGGCCAATGGTGACTCTGCCAACGTTTCGTTTCTGCATTTCGGCGCGCACACGGGTACACACGTGGACGCGCCGGCGCATTTTATCGAGGGCGCCAGCAAGATTGATTCATTGCCGCTCGACGTACTGATCGGACCCGCGCGCGTGATCCGCGTGCCTGACGATCGGATGGAGGTTGATCCTGATTTTTTGAATGAATGCGATTTGACGGACGTAACCCGCGTACTTTTCCACACACGCAATTCGGCATTTTGGAACGAGGGCTTTCGGAAGGATTTCACGCACGTCCTTCCCGAAACGGCCGAACTCCTCGTTGCGCGTGGCGTGAAACTTGTCGGCAATGATTATCTTTCGGTCGAGAAGTTTCACTCGGGTCATCACCGCACGCACCTGACGTTACTGCGGAACGGCGTCGTGATTGTCGAAGGCCTGAATCTGACTGATGTGCCGGCAGGTGACTACGAATTGATCTGTCTGCCGCTGAAGATCGCTGATGGCGCTGGAGATGGCGCGCCGGCGCGAGTAGTTCTGCGCACACTGAATGTTTAGAGGCGGGCTACCGCTCGCCGGTCGGCCAGTAGTCCGACTCTAAACGATGAAAAAATCGACACCCGATCCAAAGTATCGCGAACGTGTGTATCGGATCGTTCGCCGCATCCCGCGTGGACGGGTGATGACTTACGGACAGATCGCTTACATGCTCGGTGAAGGGTACACACCACGCACGATTGGTTTCGTGATGCATGGTGCTGACGATCGGACACCGTGGCATCGCGTGATCAACTCACAGGGTCGCTGCTCGACGATGGGGATCGTGTTACCACCAGACAAGCAACAACGAATGTTGGAGAGCGAAGGCGTCAAATTCGACAAGAACGGGCGTTGCGATCTCGAAAAACTGCTTTGGAAACCGCGAAGACTTCAAGCCAAAGGAGCAAAGCGATGAACATTGACCCGATGGCACAGCGAGCGCCGTACGAAGTCAGTCCGCGACAGTATTCAGTCTCGCACCAGATGGCCACCACAGCATTCGAGTTGCCGAACTTTCGGGTTACGCAAACGCTTGGAGTCGTGCGCGGCATCGTCGTGCGCTCGCGAAATGTGATTGCGACTCTGGGCGCTGCGTTTCAGCAAGTCGTGGGTGGCAACATAACGATCTGGACAAAGATGTGTGAGGAGACCAGGCGCGACGCCTTCGACATCATGATTCAGCACGCTTCTGAAATCGGAGCCAACGCAATTGTTGGGGTCCGCTACGACACGACGGAGATCGCTACGGGCGTAACGGAAGTGCTCTGCTATGGCACCGCCGTAATCGTCGAACCTACCGACGCAGGGTATCGGGAATGACGAGGCAATCCGAAGACCCACCTCTGGCACGAGTTCGGGAGGCCTTCGGCCGGGTCGCCTACGCGACGTTCCTCGGGCTCGAGATGTGCGAAATGGAGGGCGGCCAGACGGCAATCTGTCTCGATGTTCGGCACGAACTCAAGCAGAATCACGGGGCCGTTCATGGTGGCGCGATTGCTTCCCTGATCGACACTGCATCAGCATTTGCAATCCTCGCCGTGCTCCAGGAAAACGAGAAGGTTACGACCACTGACTTGACCATCCACTACCTCCGTCCGGTGACCTCAGGACGCATGGTCGCGCAGGCCAAAATAGTGCGTGCGGGCAGGCGCCGATTTGTCGTTTCCGTGGAAGTCCAGAACAACGGGAGCCTGGCCGCAACTGCCATCACCGGCTACGTCAAAATCGGATAAAGGCGCCAAAATCGGCCAAAATCGGCGAAAAGTCATAGACAACAATGTTTTGAAAATGCCAGAATGGCTTGGCACGTTTTCCCCTTCGAGGCGTCGCCTTCGTCTCACAATCCGCTCAATATGCATTCGCTTTTCAACGCCCTCTTGGCACAGCACGCCCGACAACTGACGTCGGTGCGTTGCGCTCATTCTACGATCGCGCAGCTCCATCGTTACTTCGAAGAAGTCGTACTGGAAAACAATTTGAGCGCGCTGGTCGTTGAGGGCTTGCCCACCGCCGGCAAGCGGTCGGCGCGCGAACTCGCGCGCATGCGGGATTTGGCTGCTGGAGGTCGCCGCACATTTTTCTTTGTTGCCCAGGAAGACGAATTTCCGGACGGCTTTGAGACGACCTTGACGGATGGTGTTACTCCGGTAGTGCTGCAACATCCAGCCACCGGTCATGCGAACGAGCATTTTGTGGTGATCGCGGATGCGCGCTTTTCGGCGGTACTCGCGACCGTCCGCAACACTGCCGAAGAGACCGGCGAAGACGAAGTTGTCTGGACCTTCGAACCGGACGTTGTTTACTCGGCCCTCGAATATCTCCAAGCTCGAGTTCGTGCAGAACATCCATATTACGCATCCGTTTTTGGCAACGCAGTTCGCGCGTCGATGCCCAAGGCGACGTCGCTGCAACTTACATTGAGCGTGACGACGAAGCTCGCGCACCTGTTGCAGGAACAAGCAGGCCGCGAAATTGCGGTTAATCGGATCGCGACCGCGATTCGCGAGTCGCTCGAACTCGGAGTCATCTTGCAGAAAACGGTGACTGAAGTGGGAGCCGCGTTGAGTGTTGGCGGTTGTACTTTGCGCGTTGAAGCGCGCACCCAAGGAGAGCCGCTGAACTATTCATACTTCGCAACGCCTGCGCAGGAAGCAAAATTGCGGGGCAAAGATGTGAGCAGCGAACTCGATCAGATCACCGCGCAGTTAAGCAGGACCCGCACGGTCTTTACGCGAGATGGCTCAGACAGTCTTGAGCTAGCGCAGACGCAATTTCCCTTGGCGGTGATCCCGCTCATTTTTCAGGAGCGGTTCGTCGGCGCGCTTGAGGTCGTCGATGACGATCCCAGCCGAACCTGGCAGGACAATGAAATTCTTTTGTTGCGCACAGTGGCAAACCAGGTAGCGGTGGCAATCAACCATGCCGATCTATTTGCGCAAATGCAACAGCAAGCGCTGACGGATGTGCTGACTGGCTGTTACAACCGTCGATCATTTGAAATGCAGCTCGATCGCGAGTTGCAGTTGGCTACGAGACTCGGTCAACCGCTGGCGTTGTTGATGCTTGATTTGGATCGCTTCAAACAACTAAACGACACTGTCGGTCATGATGCGGGAGACAATGCATTGCGTCTGCTGGCTGAATGTTTCCGTCAGGAATTGCGCGCCATCGATACTGCCTCTCGGTTCGGCGGCGATGAGTTCGCTTTGATTCTGCCGGGAGCAGACCCGGATGGGGCGCTCATCGTCGCCGACCGCGTGCGCAGCAAGATTGAACAGATCCTGATTCCTGGTTTTGGACCGATTTCAGCGTCGCTGGGAATTGCAACGTACCCACTACACGGCAATGCGCGCACTGAACTGGTGCAACATGCTGACTCAGCGCTCTACACCGCGAAGCGTGCCGGTCGAAACCGGGTGGTTCTTTTCCAGGCGACCACGGAGAGCTCAAGCGCTCCCGTTTCGGTGAGCAATATTCTCGCGGATACTACCGACGCGGTCGAGGCGCTCAATGGCGCGTCTTTGCCAGCCTAATCGTTCTCACTTAGAATTTCAGATCAAAGCAACTGCATTCGACGCCTGACGCTTCGCTGAGAAACCAGCCGTCAGGCTTCATTTGTGCTGATTAAGTTGATCTGTTTATGGACGATCTGCGCCAGCTCGCGAAATTTTTTCGGCCCTACAAGACACAGCTCATCATTGGGATCCTGTGCATCGTTGCCGGCGTATTGTTCAACGTCACGATTCCACAAATCGTCGGTAATGCGATCGACGCTAACTGGCAGCAGGTTTCATGGTCAAAACTGACAGTCGCGGCGCTGAAAGTCCTTGGCGCAAGCGCCATGAGCGGCGTCTTCCTGTTTCTCCAGCGGCGGTTGATTATCGGTGTGTCGCGTCACATTGAGTACGACCTCCGCAATTATTTTTATGTGCATCTGGTGGATCAGCCGCTGTCATTTTTTCACGAGCATCGCACGGGCGATTTGATGGCTCGAGCCACGAACGATCTGGCGGCCGTCAGACAACTCTGCGGGCCGCTCATCATGTACAGCCTGCAAACTGTGTTCGTCGTGCTGCTGATTCTGCCGATCATGTTCGCGATGAATTGGAAGCTGACATTGCTGCTGTTCGTGCCGATGCCTCTGGTCTCGCTGACGGTTAAAATTTTTGGCCAGCAGGTACACACGCGTTTTCAGCAAATTCAGGACTTCTTTGCGCAAATCACCGCGCGCGCGCAGGAGAACATCACCGGCGTGCGCGTGGTGCGGGCCTACGCACAGGAGAACGCAGAGATTCAGGCGTTCAACGATTTGAATTGGGAGTATGCGCAGAAGAACCTCGCACTCGTGAAAATTGATGCGGTCATGCGGCCGCTGCTGATGTTTCTAATCGGCCTCGGCTTTGTGCTGATCATTTGGGCAGGCGTGCCGCTGGCGGTGCGTGGCGAGATTACGCGCGGCGAATTCGTGCAATTCAACATGTACCTGTTTCGCCTGATTTGGCCGCTGATCGCGATTGGCTATGTCGTGAATCTTTATCAACGCGGCACCGCAAGTTGGAAACGCATGCAGGCAATCGCGCGTCTAACGCCCGCAATCGCCGATGTGCCTGACGTGCGCGATAGGGGGCCAATAAAAGGTCGAATTGAATTCCGGAATCTGACGTTTCGCTACAATCCCAATTTGCCCGACGTTCTCAGCGACATCAATCTGACCATTGAAGAAGGTCAGACGATCGCGTTTGTTGGTCGCACGGGCAGCGGCAAATCGACGCTGGTCAATTTAGTTCCGCGCGTGATCGAGGCGCCCGCAGGCACCGTGCTCATTGACGGGGTTTCGGTGCGCGAC
>JBKPPE010000538.1:0-3542 GCA_046733375.1 Acidobacteriota bacterium
TCGAATTATGGCGCGAAGGCGTGCGACAAACAGTTGTGCCCATAACCAAAGCGGAGATTACCATTGGCCGCGGCTCAAAGTCCGTCACCGTCGATCTGCCATTGAAAGGTGATCCCGAAATCAGTCGCGTCCACGCCACGCTCACCCTGGACGATCAAGGCCGCTACTGGCTGACTTCCAAAGGCCGCAATCCCACCCTCGTCTCCGGCCGCGAAGTTCCCCGCGAACAGCGCACCGTCATTCAGGCTGACGAAAAGATTGCTATTTGTAGTTATACGTTGCGAATCCAGCCCAAGTAACCAGTCAGTGCGTGCAAGCGTCGAGGTCCTACCGTGAGCTCACCATCGGCAGTTCCACAAAACTCTCTTTGCCTGTGGTGTGATAAATCCTCTGCGTGGCTCTCTGAAAGTCTTCAGGCTTTGCCCAGAAAATGTTCGTCACAAATTTCTGCGGATTGCGATCGTAGAGCGGGAACCAACTCGACTGAATCTGAATCATGATCCGGTGGCCCGGCAGAAAGACGTGGTTCACCGTTGGCAGCATCCACTTATAAAGCAACGGTTCGTTCGGAGTGATCGGTTTCGGGTTCTCAAAACTCTCACGGTATCGACCGCGAAAGATATCCATCGACACCGCGAGCTGATACCCGCCGAGAGTTTTGTCTGGCGCTGTTTCGTCCGGATAGACATCGATCACCTTCACTACCCAATCCGAATCAGTGCCGCTGGTTGAAGCGATCAAGTTGACCATCGGCTGCCCGCTAACCTTCACCGGCCCTTTCAAAACATCCGTCGTGTAGGCAAGCACATCCGGACGTCCCGAGAACTCACGCTGATCATCAACCAGCCAGCAAGGCCATTGCTGGCAGGTGTCGTAACCGCTGGGCGGCACCGGCCGCACCCGATTCGTGACGGGCTTCGCGGGATCGGAAATGTATTCGTCGTATGACGGGAGCGGGCGGTTGGCGTCGGTATAGGGCCCTTCGGGTGGAAGGCTCGGACTGGTGAAGCTCGCTTTCATTCCGGCACTAAGATAAAGCGGCGTTGCTTTCACCGCACAGCCGGGCGCACAGCCGCTCGGCCACGATTTCAAAGTTCGCCATTCATTCGTCCCCGTCTCGAACGCCGTCACCGGCGCGACATCCATCTGAGGCCGTTCGTCTTTCAAATAATGATCCAGAAACGGCCGCAGGATGTTTTGCCGAAAATAGAAGGCCGTGTCTGAGCGGAAATTAATCGCGCCCAGCTTGCTGCCTTCAGCAATTTCCTGCCCGTGATGCCACGGTCCCATCACCAGAAAAACTTTGTCGTTGTTCATGTCTTTCGGTTCGATCGCTTTGTAAACCGCAATCGCGCCATAGATGTCTTCCTGGTCCCAGAGGCTGTGGACCAACATCACCGGAACTTTCAAAGGTTCTTTCGCGAGCAGCTTATCGACGGCCTGCTGTTGCCAGAACGAATCGTAGGCGGGATGCTCGAGAACCTTCCGCCAGAATCCTGTCTGCTCCAGTCCGCGCTGCCGGCCCAGCTCACCCGCCGAGCCCGCCTGCATGTACATGTCGTAATCGTCAAAATGCGTCGTCCACCATTTGTAATCGTTCGAGCGTGAACCGTCCTGCTCGTAAATGTAGGGCAGGTTCTGCTCGCGAAACGCGCCGTTATGAAACCAGTCGTCGCCCATCCAGCCATCGACCATCGGATTCATCGGCACCGAAACTTTCAGCGCCGGGTGCGGATTCACCAGAGCCATCAACGGCAAAAACCCGTCGTAAGAAATCCCGAGAATCCCGACCTTGCCGTTGCTCTCCTTAACATTCTTCACCAGCCAATCGATCGTGTCGTAAGTGTCGGTCGCATGATCGACCTTTGTTGGGTTGAGCGGTCCACGCAGAGGCCGGTTCATGACATAGTCGCCTTCCGACCCATACTTGCCGCGCACGTCCTGCACCACGCGGATGTACCCACCCTCGACAATCACTTCGAGCGCATTGTCATAGCCGTTAAGAATTGGCCCGAGATGCGAGCTCGCGGCATGAGTCGTGAGTTCGGTCGCGTTGTAAGGCGTGCGCGTCAACAGAATCGGCGCATGCTGCTTCGATTCGATCACACTCTTCGGCACGATGATGACGGTATGGAGCTTGACGCCGTCGCGCATTGGAATCATCACGTCGCGGCGCTCGTATTCAAGGCCATAGTTGGTGGGCTTGAGTTCCTGAGGTGTTTCGCTGGGGAGTGTTTGCGTCTGAATTCTTGCAGCGAGACTTAGGGACGCAACCATTGTCAGGATCAGGCCATAGCCATAACTGCGAGTGTTCTTTATGATCATCTCTCGAAAGTCCCCAATTGTGTTGATTGGCCAGGACAGCCGCAAGCGGACTCTTTATAACTTAAGCCTTGAGGAATAGAAACCCGAGAGCTTCACAGTCGCGTCAGCTCTCCGGTTGTCGGAGACTTTGCCTAAAAGTCAGAAATTGCTCAGTCCGCGAAACGGAGCGTCAGCAGAACGCACGCTGAAAGCGTGAGATCAATAGCCGGTGGCACCGCCACCGGACACGCGCCAACCGAATTGTTTGCACGAACCTGAAAGGGTCGAATTCAATTTCACGCCTTCAGCGTGAAGAACAAGACGTTGGGACGTGCGATCCGTGGGCGGTGCCCCCGACTATTCAATCGCAGCCTTTCAGGCTGCCTCATGGCGCTCAGCCTTTTCTCAGAATCCAATTCGACATCGAGCGCTGATGCGCCACCACCACGGTCTTGAAGGGCTCGAGCCAGTGACCGCCGATCGAGTCTGTTTCCCGCAGAAGCATTTCTTCATCCACCAGAAAACGTTCGCTGCCGTCCGGCAAGTGATAGCGCCGCCCTTCGATTAGCCTGATTCCGTCAATGCCGACTATGGAAGCCAGGCGCGCGAAGAAAATTCCGCCCGGCTTCAGCACTCTCCACATTTCGCGCACCATTTGGTCCCAGTGGTTTTCATCGCGGGCAAAATGGAGGACAGCGCTGCTCAGTACCACGTCAAAAGCTGAATCGGCGAAGGACATTTTCTCAACCGCTTCTATCCGAAAGTTTTCGGCGGGAAGGTTCGGGGCCAGCTCGGCAGCCAGAGAGCGAATTTCGGAAATCGCAGCCGGAGACTGATCGACGCCGGAGACATCGAAACCGGCGTTGAAAAAGTAAGTTAGGTTGCGGCCGCCGCCACAGCCGGCGTCCAGCAATTTCATGTCAGACGTGATGCGGCCTTTCAAAAGGAGATCGAACAGATATATATCTATGCTGCCGAACCATTCGCGTAAATTCATCATTGGTTTTAGAAACCTTACGTCAGCCGCGACGAGGAAAGCCAGCGCGACAGCTTGATCCTTCCTGATTATCTTACCGGCGCAATTTGCCGATTACCTGCCAAAAGTTGGTCTCGGACAGTAGTTATCTGGGTTTGACGACGGAGTCAGTACCGGGAGCGATGGCGACCGGGTAACAACATCAGCAATCTCGATCATTGCTATCGCTTGACCCGGCCGCTAACGCTCCCGGTATTGACTC
>JBKPPE010000539.1:0-6376 GCA_046733375.1 Acidobacteriota bacterium
GGCTGGAGAGGTTGGCCGCATGATTGGCGGGTTAATGATCTATCTCAGAAAGTCTGGCATCAAAGGAACGAAATATAAGAAACCGTCTTAACTTGAAACTCGAAACTTGAAACTTGAAACTTCCAAGCGCTGGTCTGACAAAGTCGTTCTAATCACCGGTGCATCATCAGGCATCGGTCGCGGGCTAGCGCTGGAACTTTCGCGTCGCGGCGCCATGCTGGGACTCGTCGCTCGGCGCAAGGATGTGCTCGACGAAATCATTGCCGAGATTACCGCAAACTCAAATAGTGACAATTCCAATGTGATAGCGATCGCGGCTGACGTTCAGGACGCGGACTCAATGCGCGCCGCGGCAGAGAAATTGCGGTCGCAGTTTGGGAAAATCGATGTGCTAATTGCTAACGCCGGCATTGGCGCCACGAACGACGCTGCCGAATTGGATGCTGAGAAATTCGCGAATGTAATCAACACAAATGTCATCGGCGTTTCAAACAGCGTAGCCGCGGTAATTCCCGATATGGTGAAGCGCGGCAGCGGTCAACTCGTAGTGATTTCCAGTTTGGCGGCGTATCGCGGTCTGCCAAAATCAGCCGCGTACTGCGCGAGCAAAGCGGCCGTCTCAGCCATGTTTGAGAGCCTGCGCCTCGATCTGAAACCGCGCGGCATTGATGTGACGATTATTCATCCGGGCTTTATCAAGACGCCTTTGACTGCGGGTCGCAAGGCGAAGTTGCCATGGTTTCTGGAAGTCGAACCAGCCGTAAGGAAGATGGTTAACGCCATCGAGAAACGAAAGAAGTCTTATGCGTTTCCGTGGCAGCTCGCCATGGTCGTTCGCAGCGGAATGGTGATGCCGAACGCGTTGTATGATTGGATTGCCAGCCGGAATTCGTTTCGTGAATGATCAGCAATTTTGATTTTTGATTTGCGATTTTTGATTTGGTGGCAGATACTGCGCGGTCGCATGCCCAAGTTATTCCAATCTAAAATCTAAAATCAAAAATCTAAAATGTCTCTTCTTCAAGCCATCATCCTCGGCATCGTTCAGGGCCTTACCGAATTCATTCCGATCAGTTCCACGGCGCATCTCGTGCTCGCGATGCGCGCGATGAATTTGCCGCTGACGCCGGAACAAACGACCGCGTCGATCGCGGTGATTCAGCTCGGCACGCTGTTGGCGGTTTTGATCTACTTCGCGCGCGACATTTGGAATATCAGCACCGCATTTATTCGAGATCATCTCAATCTGCTCAAACGGAAGGATGCTGCCGGTCCGCGGCTATCGCATGAAGCGTGGCTCGGTTGGCTAATCATCATCGGCACTTTGCCCGTCGTCATCGTTGGCCTGCTCTTCAAGAAACAAATCGAAGGCACGTTCACGAAGAATCTTTGGGTGATTGCCACAATGATGGTCGTCATTGCCGTTCTGTTGGCGGTTGCGGAGTTCGTCAGCAGGCAGCGAAAACGGATGGAGGACCTCGGCGCCGGTGACGCGTTGGCTCTGGGTTTCGCGCAGTGCCTGGCCTTGATTCCGGGCTCGAGCCGCTCCGGTTCTACCATAATGGCCGGACTGTTTGCCGGACAAACCCGCGAGACGGCCGCGCGATTCTCGTTCTTGCTTTCAATTCCCGCGGTGGCGGCGAGTGGTCTGCTTGAATTAGTCGAAGCTATGCACAAATTGCCACAGGGCAGTTTGGTGAATCTTGCTGTTGGCACGATCGTCAGCGGAATCGTCGGTTACCTTTCGATCTGGTTCTTGCTGCGTTATCTGCGCACGCACTCAACGGGAATTTTCATCGGTTACCGACTGATTGTTGGTGGCGCGATTCTGATCGCGTTATTTTTGGGCAAGTTGAGCGCGCTGTAAGACGCAAGCTGGCAGCTTGCGTTACATATAGTAAACTCCCGGCATGACCCCCGCGCCTGCACGTCAAAGGTTAGCGAAAAAATGGATTCTGCGCCCGATCGATGGCGCGGCGACGAGCCAGCTGGCGACGACACTTAATGTATCGCCGATTGTTGCCGGCCTGTTGGTTTCAAGGGGTTACGCCGACCGTACGACCGCTGAAACTTTCCTCAAGCCTTCGCTCGATCACCTTCGCGATCCTTTTTTAATGAAGGGAATGGCCGAAGCAGTGAATCGGCTGCTGCATGCCATCGACGACCACGAGCCGGTTTTGATTTACGGTGATTACGACGTTGACGGGACGACTGGAACGGCAGTTCTGTTGCGCGCGCTGCGCATGCTCGGCGCGACGGCGGGATATCACGTGCCGCATCGATTTACCGAAGGGTACGGCATTCAGCAGGCAGCGTTGGAGAAGGCCGCAAGCGAAGGTTACAAGCTCGTCGTCAGCGTCGATTGCGGTATTCGCGCGCACGAGCCGTTGGTGTGGGCACGCGAAAATGGACTCGACGTCATCATCACTGATCACCACCTACCCGATGAAGATGAAGGCGCGCCACCCGCGTTTGCGGTATTGAATCCAAATCAGAACGGGTGCGGCTATCCTGACAAGCATCTCGCCGGCGTCGGCGTCGCTTTTAAACTCGTTCACGCGTTGTTCCGCGAGCGCCATCGCGAGTCCGTCGTCCCCGGATTTCTCAAGATGGTCGCGATTGGCACCGTTGCTGACGTCGCAAAGCTGGTCGGTGAGAATCGCGCCATTGTTGCGCTCGGACTTTCTGATTTGCCAAAGGCCGTGAATCACGGATTGCGCGCGCTGATTGATATTGCCGGGTGTGGTGACGGCGCAGAAGTGAACGCGTACGATCTCGGGTTTCGGATTGGTCCGCGAATCAACGCGGCCGGACGCATGGACGCAGCGAGTGCCGTTGTCGATCTCTTCAACGCGAAGGACCGGGAAGAAGCGCGCCGTCTGGCCGAGCATCTCGACACGCGCAATCGTGAACGGATGGAGATGCAGCGCGAAATCTTTAATCGCGCAATTGAGGAATTCGACTCTGGCTCTGATCGAGATCATCAAACGCACGCGGCTGTAATCGCGGGTGATGATTGGCATCGCGGCGTCATCGGCCTGGCCGCATCAAAGATTGCCGAGCGTTTGAATCGACCGTGCGTCGTGATTTCTTTCGAAGGCGATGTTGGCCACGGTTCGGCGCGCAGTATTGAGGCTTACCATCTCTTCAACGGGCTGACGGCGTGTCGCGATCTACTGGACAAATTTGGTGGCCATTCGCACGCGGCCGGTTTGGCGATTCGCCGTGAATGTTTGGCGGAATTTCGGCGTCGCTTGAATGAACATGCAGCGTCGTGTTTGACTGAAGAAGATTTGACGCCCGCGATTGCGATTGATGCTGAAGTGGCGGCAACCGACGTGAGTTTTGGATTGTCGAAGGAGTTGCAGATGCTCGAGCCATTTGGCGCCGGAAATCCGCGACCAGTTTTCGAGACGCGCGGCTTACACGTAATAGGTGAGCCGCAAGTGATCAAGGAACAGCATCTGAAGTTTCGCATCGCCGGCGACAACAATCGACCGTTCGAGGCCATTTGGTGGCGTGGCGTGGAAGAAGCGGATGTCAGGCCGCAACCTAATCAACCCCTTGATCTCGCTTATGAGTTCGAAGCACAACTGTGGATGGGTGATATCAGGTTGCAGTTGAATGTGAGGGACATGAAAACGAGTAAATCGTAAATAGTAAATAGTAAATAGATCTGCCAGCGCGGATCGTTCTATTCACTATTTACGATTGACGATTTACTGACAAGGTAAATCGTAAATAGACTGCGCATCTTCATACGGTCGTCTATTTACGATTCACGATTTACGATTTACGAGGAATGGAAGTAATCGAACGCAAGAGACGAATCAGTGCCGTTGACCTGCGCGCTCGCGTGCCGGCGATCGCGCGCGCTTTCGCGCTTTTTCTGTTAGTCGTGGGAACGATCTTCGTCGGCGTGTCTTACTACAAGATGCGCAATCATCAACCGTTTCGTCTGCGGTCTGAGGCGCCGGCGCTGTCGAAAGAAGTCACCGGCATCATCAATGGTTACGAACAACGCATTACGAAAGAGAATCGACTGTATCTCTGGTTGCGCGCAGCGCGCGATGTGACTTACGCCGATGGCCATCATGAACTCGAGCAGGTAAATCTTCAAGTATTTCAGGCGAACACAGACAAACCCGACCAGATTATGTCCGATCGTTCGCTCTACGATCAGAAAAACGGCCTGCTGCAATTCAACGGTAACGTGCAGATTGAAACGCATGATGCGCTGAAGGCAAAGACCGATGCGCTTGTCTATCACCAGGACAAAGAATTCGGAGAGACGTCTTCGCTAATTACATTTGAACGTGAGAATGTCACAGGCAAAGCCACCGGCGCGCTGGTTGATGATAAGAACAAACGTCTCGAGCTTCGCAATGACGTCGAGATTACGATCGCGCCACAAGCGAACGATCCTCATTTGAAAGGCGCACGGGCAAAACCCGTCACCATTCACTCGCGACAGGCTGTGTTTGAGCAGGCCTCGATGCGCCTGACTTTCTCAGGCGGCGCCACGGCTGAACAGGATCAGGACATCATGAGCGGCGACACGCTCACCGCCAACCTGAATCAACAGCGGAAACTTCAAAAGCTCGAAATGCGAGGGAACTCATATCTGCGTTCGATGGACGAAGGCCATGCGGCAGAAGCTCACGCGATCGACATCGATTTCTATCTCGATGCAGATCAAAAGTTGCAGCGCGCGTATGCCGCCCGCGATGTACGCGCGCAAACTTTGAATGCTGATTCGGACGTGCAGCTTACGGGCGCGAACGTCGTGGACATAACCTTTCAACCGCAAGGCGAGCGCAGCGTAATCCAGGAAATGAAATCCGAGGGTCGTTCGGTCGTCAACCTGTCGGCCCCGAAATCGCGTGCGAACGACCCGCGCGCGGCGAGCAAGCGTCTGACAGCGGACGCGATCAAGTTGACTTGGCGCGCGAAAGGTCAGGACCTCGAGAAGGCGGAAGCTGCCGGCAACGCCGAGTTGTACATCGAGCCGGTGCAGAAAACAGCGAAAGCGGACAAAAAGACACTGACCGCATCGCGCGTTGACTGCGACTTCTTCGAGGCAGGAAACATTGTGCGCAACTGTGTTGCGACGGGGCCAGCGAAAGCGCTGATCGAACCTTTTCAGCCGACGGACAAGCGGGGAACCCGCACGATCACTTCACAAAAAATGGGGGCAGCATTTGTCCGTGAGACGCAGGATGTTGATAGTGTTGATGCCACAGGCGACGCAAAGTTCAACGAACTCGATCGTAACGGCATCGCGGCGGCGGCAAGTTACACGGCGGCCGACGAGATGTTGAAATTGCGTGGCGGCGATCCGACCGTGTGGGACTCGCGCGCGCGCACCAAGGCCGGCGAAATCGATTCAAACAACGCGACCCATGTGTCTTACTGTCGCGGCAAAGTGCAGACGACTTACTACAGCCAGGAACAGACGAATGGCGCGGCGCCGTTTCGAAACGTGAAGAGTCCGGTTTATCTGCTGGCGGATCGTGCCGAGATCAATCACGACACGGGCACCGCGATTTACACGGGGAATGGTCGCATGTGGCAGGATGACAACTTTGTACGCGGCGATGTGATTACGCTCTTCCGCGAAAACAAGAGCATGGACGCGCGCGGACACGTGCAGACCGCGCTCTATCAAGCGAAGCAAAAGCAAGGCAGCACGATGGCCGTCGTGCCGGTGTTCGCGACGGCTGACTATATGCGCTATTCCGATCCTGATCGTTTGCTCCACTACGAAACGAACGTTGACATCAAACAGGGAACTGATCGCATAACCGCGGCGGTGGCTGACGTTTATCTGCAAAAGGATGTGAACGAACTCGAGAGAGTAATCGCCCAACGTGATGTCGTGTTGGTGCAGCCGGGCAAACGCGGCACTGGGGATTGGTGCCAATTTACGGCGGCCGACGAAGTCGCGATTTTGAAAGGCAATCCAGCGCACGTTGAGGATGCCGAGCAGGGAACGACTGAGGGAAATCGCTTGACGATGTATCGCCGCGAGAATCGGGTCGTCGTCGATGACACGCGCGGCTCGCAATCGCCCGGGCGGGTGCGGTCGACGCATCCGGTGAAGAGGAATCCGTGATGAGAGGCTAGAGGCTAGAGACTGGAGGCTAGAGACTAGAGATAGTGGTTAGACTCAGCATCCAGACAAGGAGAGCACTCACAGGAATTGGAGATCACTGCCACCAACGACCTGTAATCCCAGTCTCCAGTCCCCAGCCTCCAGCCTCTTTCTGACATGAATTCAATCTCACAACCTGATTCGCTTGGTCACTGGGGTCCATATGGCGGTTGCTTTGTTCCCGAGACTCTGATGGCGCCGCTCGAGGAACTAACCCATGCG
>JBKPPE010000540.1:0-7647 GCA_046733375.1 Acidobacteriota bacterium
GTCCTTGGTTTACGAACGTGAGTTGGCGCCCGCGGATTACGTCATCACGGGCCAGCAGACCATCACCGTTACAATCAAATAGGCCTTTTACGGCAGGCTGAGCCGAACTGGAATTCGGTGCTTAGCGCCGGCCAATCACGAGAAATCGCTTCGCGGATTGAGGCACTCTCTCGATTCGCGTCTGAGTCAGCATCGTTTTGATTTTGGCTTTCACCACATCGCCCACAAAAAACAGAAATGTCACGCCAACCGGCACCCACTCGATCATCGACGGCAACAGTTGCTCAAATTTGTCCAACGCGCGACACGTAACAAACTGCACGTTTGGCCCAGCCGCAGTTTCAAAACGACGATTGAGCACCGCCGCGCGATCGTCCCGCTGAACCGCCCGCAGGGCTTCTTTCAAAAACACGCATTTCTTTTGCGACGCCTCGAACAGGTTGGCACGAAGGTCATCGCGCACAATCAGGCACGGAATGATGGGCAATCCGCCACCAGAACCGATGTCCGCGAGGGTCGCGTTCGACGGCAAGTGCTTCAGCAGCAAGAGAGCTTCAAGCACATGCCGCGTCGCGAACTCTTCCGGCGTGGACGGCGCCACCAGGTGCAAACGAGGATTCCATTTCAGCAGCAGCGCGTAATAATCCTGAAGCTTCGCGATATCCTCCGCGGCTAGCTCAACCCCAAAGTCGTGCGCTTTAAGTTTCAGCGTAGCGGCGAACCGTTCGGCGGGCGTTGCCATTTCTGTTATGACTCTGTTTAGATCAGTTCGCTCGCGAAGATAACATGACCACCGATGAACTGAGAGACCAACACGCCGAGATTGGCAGCGCAGTTACGAGATTGATTAGCGAACGGGCAGCGTCGCTTGAGTCATTGCCCGTTGCGCCGCCGGCGACACCGGACGAATTGAAGAGACTTTTCGAGGAGCCCTTGCCGCAGGATGGGCTGCCGGCAAAAACGGTCCTTGAACAATATGCGCGGGACGTAGCGCCGCACGCCATGCAGGTGCCGAGTCCCCGCTACTTCGGTCAGTTCAATCCGGCGCCTTTAGCGATCGGCGTTTGGGCTGACGCGTTGTGCTCGTCACTCAATCAGAACGCCGGCGCATGGCGCAATGGCCCCACTTCGGCAATGGTTGAATCACAGGTCATTCGCTGGCTGGGCGAGTTGATTGGCTATGGCCCGGAGGCATTTGGTGTTCTGGCGAGCGGCGGTTCAGAAGCCAATTTGATTGCCCTGAAATGCGCCCGCGATCGCGTCTCGCCCGAAATAGCGCGCACCGGCACGCGCAACGGCGTACACCTTACGGTTTACACTTCGGAGCAATGTCATTATTCGGTCGAGAAGAGTCTGGACATAATTGGTCTCGGCCGCAATTCATTGCGCAAGATCGAAACGGACGAACGATTTCACATTCGGCTCGACAAGCTGCGCGATACGATTGCCTCGGACATTAATGCCGGCCGCCGGCCATTTTGTATTGTGGGCGTGGCCGGCACGACTTCGACAGGTGTGATTGACGATTTGCCGGCGTTGGCTGAAATTGCGCGCGAACGCGACTGTTGGTTCCACGTCGACGCGGCGTACGGCGGCGCGTTAGCATTTTCAGACAAACACAAACCAAAGCTGCAAGGGATTGAGGCTGCCGACTCAATAACCTTCGATCCGCACAAGTGGATGTTCGTGCCATTCTCATGCGGCGCGACACTCGTGCGCGACGGTGCGCGAGTCCTGCGAAACTCTTTCGACATGTCGCCCGAGTACCTGGCCGAAGACAGAGGATTCGATGACGCGCAATATGATTTCTTTCGTTATGGCCAGATGGGCACGCGTCGGTTTAACTCGCTGAAACTTTGGATGTGTTTCAAATTCATGGGCAAACGTGGGTACAGCCAAACTGTAGATCGGCACATCGAACTTACGGAATATCTGGCGGCGCGACTGGATGCGTTGCCGGATTTCGAGCGGGTCGGAGAAACTGAAACCGCCGTCTGTTGCTTCCGTTATTTGCCCGAGCGCTTTCGCACGATGTCGCCAAAAGACCAGGACGATATACAGCAGGCGCTACAGCAGCGCATTGAAAAAAGCGGCCAGGCATTTTTCCCGTCAACGATTTTGCACGGCCGGCGCGCGTTACGCGTAAACATCAACAGTTATTTGACCGAGCAACGGCATGTCGACGATCTGATAGAGCTCCTCGTGTCTGAGGGTGCAGCTCTAAATCATCAATGAAGTCCAAATTGCGAACGTTGAGAGATCGCAACGTAAGGAGCCTGCGTGGGCTAAATTCTGCCGCCCGCATCGCGGGCTCGTTCTGCGTGGCCCTGCTACTGGTCTTCAGCACGATAGCGCCGCGACTCAAAGGGCAGAATGCAAAACAAGAGGACAAGGGGGGCACGAGAACTCGGCTCTCAAGCTGGCAGAAAGCTGAAACTCAAACTTCCGTGTCAGCAATTCACTCGCAAGCCGAATTCGACTCGCTCGCTGTAGTTTACGACCCGAACACGCCTTATGCTTTGCCCCACGCACTGTTCGTCATCGACCGGCAAAACAAAAATCGGATTTATTACGTCAACACGAAGCTCTACAAGTTTCACAAGGACTTCGTAAACGGGACCTATCTTTCGCTCGAGCGTGGCCAGGTATTCTTCGAAAACAATTATCTGAAGCCGAACCGCCGCTTCATCCTCGGCACGGTTGCTTATCAGACGCCGGTGCGAAAGTGGACATTCGAATTCTGGGAAGGTGACCTGATTCCCGCCGATCAAATCAAGCTCGCGTCAGACATCGTCAATCAAACTTTCTTTACGCCCGTCGCGTACAAGCCAAATTCGTCACGTCAGGATGCTGCGTCTGCGAACATTGGCATCGGGCGCGTGCTACAGACCGAAATCTCGAAAGAACAGGATTACCAGGCGCTGAACATCGCGCGCGGCCTGGGTCGGATTCACATCATTCCCAAGCTTGATGACCACGTCGAAATTGGGTCAAACGAAATTGTCGTGCTTGACGAAGTGCCGGTACAGCTGCCGCCCGTCGCGGGAATCATTACGGCGAAGCCTTCCACGCCGCTGTCGCATATCAACCTATTGGCCAAAGGCTGGGGCATTCCGAATGTCTACATCAAGAACGCTCAGGAACTTCTGAAGCAATACAACGGTTGGTGGGTGCAGTTCGAGGCGAAACGCGACACTTATATCATTCAGCGCGCCGACAATTCGATGCTCGACGAATATCAAAGGCGTTTGAAGCAGCGGCTCGACATCATGACGCCGCGCTACGATTTGTCGGTAACCAAGATCGCCGGCTTGAACGAGCAGCGTGCTTCATCGTTAGTTGCGTATGGCGCAAAGTCTGCGAACCTTGGCGAGTTGATTCACGCCCGGCCTGCGGGCTTCGTTGTGCCGCCGGGCTTCACAATTCCCTTTTTCTACTACGCTCAGTTTTTGAAAGACAACAATTTGGACGACGCGATTTACGCCATGTTGAATGATCAGAAGTTTGTTCACGATCCGGCGTATCGGCGCTCATTCCTCACCCGCCTGCGGGAAGACTTTCAGAAGGCACCAATGAACCGGCAGGTGCGCAACGAGATTCTGCGTCGCTGGCACGCTGAGTTCGGAAATCGAGGTGTGTTTGCGCGTAGCTCGACGAACAGCGAAGATCTGCCTAATTTCAACGGCGCCGGAATCTACACTTCGATGCCGAACCTGAAAACAGACGAACAATTGATTGAAGGAATTAAGACAGTTTGGGCGTCAGTGTGGAACTTCGAAGCTTACGAAGCGCGCGAGCGCGCCGGAATCGACCATGCGAAAGTTTTCATGGCGGTGTTAATTCAGGAAGGAATAAATTCCGAGAGCTCGGGCGTAATGATCACGACCGACCCGTTCAATCGCGATAACAATCCGGTGAACAGAGGATCGATTTACATCAGCGCGAAACGTGGACTCGGCATGAAAGTCGTCGAAGGACAAAAAGTGGCGGAGCAAGTAATCTATCGGCCGGTTGCGAATGCAGTGCAGATCCTGACGCGATCGGAAGAAGACAGCCTGCTGACATTTGACGAAAGTGGTGGTGGTATCAAAGAAATTCCGATCAGCGGCGAACGCGCAGTACTGACAGACGACGTCGTACGCCGGCTTGCCGCCGCCGCGACCAAAACTAAAGCCGTTTTTCGCGGACGCGATCAGGACATCGAATGGGCGTACATGAAGGGCCAGATCTACATCGTGCAAGCACGGCCTTTCATTTCCGGAAATTAAGTGGCACAGACTTTAGTCTGTGTTACACCCGGCATCATCTCAAACATCGATTAGAATCACAGACTGAAGTCTGTGCCACTATGAACTCAATCTTTGCTGATGGAATTCTAAAAGGGCGTGTCGCATTCGTCACGGGCGGCGGCACCGGAATCACGGGTGGTGTCGCGCGCGCACTTGCTGAAGCCGGCGCGAACGTCGCGCTGGTCAGTCGCAGCATTGAACACCTTGAGCTGGCCGCGAAATCAATCAACGATGTGCGGGCGGGGGCGCCCGCGCTGCCGGGTGAAGCTTTCGCGGTCGCCGCCGACGTTCGCAACCCCGACGAAGTGCAACACGCAATCACCGCCGCCGTCGAGCGTTTCGGAAAGATCGACATCGTCGTCAATGGCGCAGCAGGAAATTTTCTTTGCCAGGCCGAAGAACTCTCACCAAATGGATTTGGCACGGTGGTCGACATTGATTTGAAGGGAACGTTCAATGTCTGCCGCGCGGCGTTCGCACAACTGAAGGAACATCGCGGTCAGATTCTGAACATCAGCGCCACGCTTCACTATCTCGGCACGCCGATGCAGCTTCACGTGTCAGCAGCGAAGGCCGGGGTCGATGCACTGACTCGGAACCTCGCGGTTGAATGGGGACGCTATGGAATTCGCGTGAACGCAATCGCGCCCGGTCCCATTGAAGACACTGAGGGCATGAAGCGCCTCGTACCCGAACCAATCAAAGAGAGACTTAGGCAGCGCGTCCCGCTCGGCCGCTTTGGTTTGATCAAGGACATCGAAGCCGCCGCAGTATTTCTCTGCTCGGACGCGGCGAGTTATATCAACGGCGCCGTGTTGGTGGTCGATGGCGGTCATTGGTTGGCGGCTAATCGGTTGCTTTGATTCTTACTAGTGCCCTAAATTGGGATTTTCTCCGAGCCCTCTGCGAACGCCTCTGCAATCCTCTGCGGTTATACTTTTGTTCCTGCCATTAACTGCAAAGGAAAACCGAGGGGCTTCGCGCGGAGGAGACGAAGCCAGGTTGAAACCGACGGAGAATCCCACCCTTTATTGCTGCTCGAAACTCCAACCGTGTTATAAAACCTGAACGAGAGCCATGCTTTCCCTGACCCCTCCGACATTCGAAGAATTCGAACGCGAAGCCGCACGCGGCAATGTTGTACCGGTGACGCGTGTGGTATTAGCGGACTTGCAAACGCCGCTTGGCGCGTTCATCCGCATCGCCGGCAACGCGCCGTATGCGTTCTTGCTCGAGTCGATTGAGGGTGGCGAACGCCTGGCGCGCTATTCGTTCATAGGCGCTAACCCAACCATGGTTGTCCGAGCGCGTGGGAACCAGACAGTAATCCAAAAGGAAGGTCGCGAAGAGATCGTCGATCAAAACGCGATCGATTTTATCCGCGATTACTTCCGGGGGAAGACGCTGGCGCGGCGACACGGCCTCGCGCCATTTTGCGGCGGCGCAGCCGGTTATCTCGGTTATGACGCCGCGCGTTGGTTCGAACCGGTGTTGGTGCGTAACGGATCAGACAATTCACAGTCTGACGACGCTGCGTGGATGTTCTTTCGCAGCGTGCTGGCGTTCGACCGCGTACAGCAACAAATAGAAATCGCCTCGGTGGTCTTCACTGAGGAAGCTGGCGGCGACCGGCAGCGTCTGCGCGCTCTCTACGATCAAGCAGTTCAAGAGACTGATTCAATCGCGGCCCGCCTCAGTGAATTGGCGCAAGCGCCTGCGAGCCCGTCGACGGTCGGCGAAACAACCGTACACTTTCAATCGAGTTGGCCGCGCGCTCAGTTTGAAGCCGCCGTTGAGACGGTCAAGGAGCACATCTCTGCCGGCGATTGTTACCAGGTCGTAATCGCGCAGAAGTTCAGCAAACCCACCCCCGCCGATCCGCTGGCGATTTATCGCGCTTTGCGCGCGACGAATCCTTCGCCGTACATGTTTTTTCTGCGGCTGGGAAACGAAGCGGTGGTTGGTTCTTCGCCAGAGATGCTGGTGCGATGTCACGGCCAGCGACTTGACTACCGGCCAATCGCCGGCACGCGCGCTCGCGGCGCGACTGAAGCTGAAGACTGGATGCTCGGGGAAGAGATGCGTCACGACGAAAAGGAAGTTGCCGAGCACACGATGCTTGTCGATCTTGGTCGCAACGATCTCGGCCGCGTCTCTGATTACGGTTCAGTAAAAGTCGACGAGCTGATGAAGGTCGAACGGTACTCTCACGTTCAGCATCTCGTGACTGGTCTTCGTTCGCGTTTGCGCGACGACCTCGATCGATTTGATGCGCTGGCCTCCTGCTTTCCGGCCGGAACCGTTACCGGCGCGCCAAAGATTCGCGCGATGCAAATCGTCGACGAGCTTGAACCGGTGAAACGCGGGATCTATGCCGGGGCCGTGCTCTACGTTGATTACGCCGGCAACCTGGATTCGTGCATCGCGATTAGAACGATTCACTTGCGCGACGGCGTCGCCACCGTGGAGGCCGGAGCCGGCATCGTTGCGGATTCTGTTCCCGAGCGCGAATACGAGGAATGTGTGAACAAAGCTCGCGCGCTGTTTCGTGCGATTGAGCTGGCGGAGAAAGGCTTGTGAGGCGCGTCGGCTTGAACCATTTTCTTGCGATCGCCATCTTGATACTCGCTGCCTCGTCGATGGCAGCGCAGAACCCGACGCCGAGTTCTGACAATCTCAAGAAGGCTAATGCGCGTCCGTCAGCGTCGCCCTCGCCACCGACAAATGCCGGCGTATTTGTGAACGCGACGGTAGCGCAAATGTCTGGTCAATGTGTCACCCTGGACACTGAACAAGGCGCGATCGTCATTGAAGTGCTGCCGGAGAAAGCGCCTCAGACAGTGCGAAATTTTCTGAATCTGGCGGGGTCGGGCGCGCTCGACACGACCACCTTCAGCCGCGTGGTGAAGGGTTTTGTCATCCAGGGCGGAAATCTTTCCACAAGCGAGCATTGGGGGAGCGAACTGGCAACGCGAATGCAGAGAACGCTGCCGGATGAGCCGAACGACCTGATGCACGTGCGCGGAATAGTTTCGATGGCGCGCGGGGATGAACCGAACACCGCTACGACTCACTTCTTCATCTTGGTCGGCGATGGGCCACATCTCAATGGGAAGTTTGCCGCGTTCGGTCGCGTTCTTCGCGGGATGGAAGTCGCCGACGCGATTAACCGCGCAGAAAGTGAAGCCGAGAAACCTGTTGTCCCAGTGCGGATCAAACACGCGAGCGTTTCACCCTGTGAAAAATAGAATGACCTTCCGAAGTCCGCAGCGCGTTTTTCCCAGTCGTTTAGACGCCGCACTTCTACGGCGACGCATTCGGCGGACAAGTCCGCCCTCTAGACGGTTGCATCTTCTTC
>JBKPPE010000541.1:0-2963 GCA_046733375.1 Acidobacteriota bacterium
GTATTGGGCGCAAGACTATCAGACGGATCCGGTCGCATGCCATGCTGCCACGCGTTGATCACTGGAGCGTCATGATTAGGCATGAAAATGAGCGAGAAGAGAGAGGACTCGCCCCTCTCTTCGTCGCTCGCAACGCTGATATTTCAGCGCTACCAAAGTGGACAGCGCGGTTTCGATCAGCGCTTAAACGTCTGCTCTGAACTCAGTAATATGTGGCCAGATTGATATGGTCGAACTTCAGCACGTTGTAAGTGTCTTCGACCAGATCGGTCCAGCCCGTTACTATGGGCACCACCGTTACGCTGATTGGTTTGCCGCGCACCGCGGCGGCCCTGATCGCGTCCGTTGCCACTACAAACTTCTTCATTGGCTCAAGCGGGTGCGACCGGCGCGGGTCGAACTCTTCGTGGTGGTGAGCATGAATGTCGCAGTGCCCGGCGTCTCCGAAACAGCCGCCGTGTCCAAAGACATAAAAGGAACCGGCGTAACCGTTGGTTTCTGTCGGTTGGGTCGAGGCATCGGCATCCGGATTATTTACATAAACGCGCGCTTCATAAGACGCGCCGCCGTGTTCGACGCCGATGAACTCCAGGTCAGCGCGCTCATAATCGGTTGGCAACGTGTCGATGCCGATTGTCTTGATTGATTTATAGATTTTCCCCACGCGATAGCCTTCGGGACTCGTAACGTGAGTGACCTTCGCGGAGCTCTTTTTCGCTTTCGTGGCCTTCTTTTTAGTCGCCATGATCTTCTCCTTCTTCTGCCATGACCGTTCGGTCTAGTGGATCTGCACGAACGAGACGGCGTATGTATAGCCCAACTGAGTAATGCTCAGGACGTCCTGTACTTTGAATCCGAAGGGCTGGAGCACCATCGGCAATAAATTGGGCGTGATGTTGCTAACTCCATGTTTTAGCTGCCACAGGTACCACAGTCGATCGATCATGCAGTGGTGCGACCAGAAGATGGGATCCCAGGCCGCGGTCGCAATCGAGCCCATATCACCGCTGAGCCCGCCGCTGTTGCCGCCTGTCCAACCGTGTACGCCATCGTGGATGTTTTCGAGTTGATTCGTGAAATCGGTAAATTGATTCACATTCAAAAGGTTTTGCACCTGCGCCGGCGTCGGCAATCCACCGGGAACATTCTGACCGGGAAAGCGCCGCGTCATCCGGTTGATGGGCGGATTCGCATTAACGATGCGCGCACGATAAAGCGGATTTGCTTGTCCGCCGGCCGTCGGCACTGAGAAGGCCTGCGGTACTGCCTGGGGTGAACTCCAGTTCCACCACGGCAGGCCGACCTTTGGCGTGGCGGGACTCTGATCGCGAATGGCTTTTTCGAAATAGAGCAAGTAAGCCCGGTGCCAGGGCAAGAAGAGGTTCGCGTTCACATTCGATCCCTGGTTGCCACCGTGATGCCAGCAATACCAATTCGGTATTCCATGCAGCCCCGCGTAGTAGTTGTAGCCGCGATTGTCCATGATCGTCTGCGCCTGGGCGTAACCCTTTCGCAGCGCGGTTAATTCAGCGGCATTGAGATTGTTGATGTTCTTACGGACGGTCAAACTAGCCATATCGGCCTCCTAGGTTTTGAGAGTTGTCGGGTTTTTCATTTAGCCTTTTGCAAGCCAATCAATGATCGCGGGCTAGGCTCCTGGCAAGCGCAATCGGTTTTCCGCGCATGCTTCGGCAGCGCGTTCCAAATCGACGCGACAAACAGACCCACGCCTGCCACGTAGACGCCTGCGTCAACGTTCAACGTGAACTTAAAGAGATATATCGAAACGGCGGCCACCACGGTCAAATAAAATGGACCGAATGTGTCGCGTTGCCGCGAGCGAAGGAATGAAGCCGCGATCGAAATTAGGAGCAGCGCTACGGCCAGCGGCCGCAGCCATTGAAAGCTAATTGCCGGCCCAACCGCGAGCGCGCTCATCAAAGCGGCCCAACAAAGCGGACATTTCGGCATGGCCACGGTCAGCACGATTGGGACAGTCGAAAAGCCAAGACTGCGCAACTGTTTTCTGAAAGATCGACGTTGCGTGGTAATGCTGGTCATAGAACCTCTGATTACTCCGGGGGGATATTTCACGCGTGAGGAGTACCAAAAGGTGACTAGTTAAAAATCTTGCAAGCTGTGGTCGCGCACAATACGGCGCAATGTAGCAGATGTCAAGACAAATCATAGCTAAGTACTGGTTCAGTCTGAAGGAGTGGCACGGGCGTCCCGCCCGTGAATCACGCGCAGGATGCGCGTGCCACCGCAAACTGAACAGTACCCACTGCTACCGTACTAGATTCGTGGCCGGACCTCGTGTACTTCTTCGGGCTAGGTTGGTTGAGACGGGTTGTCCCTGGCCTGTCGGTAAACCGGCCATCATTATGTGCTGGACAGTAGGACGAGTTATTCAGGACGCGCGCGGTGTTCGGGCACGGAGACACGGTCGAATTTGTTGACACCGCGTGTAACCGGCTCATCCAGTCGCACAACTAACTGGCTTTGCTCTTTGCCGATTACTTCACCAGGGTAAGTCTTCGCGGGATCAATCAGGATGTAATCCTGCGTGTCTCCCTTAACTTGAACGCGATCCCCAATCTTGATCATGGCACGGTCGATTATAAGTCCGAGGTCTAGCAGGACGAAAGCCACCGCGGCGCCGGATGGTCAGAATTAAGGTTCTCCATCGGAGATCGTCGATTTGAATCACGTTCGGATTCGCGGGCGCCAGTTCAAGCTGCAGGTATTTGCCGGCTCAGCGCAGGCAAATCATTGTACCTTGCATCGTAGCCACGAGTTCTCGCTCAGAATCTTTGTGGACTGCAAAAACGTCTGCGCGGGTGACCGATAAAGTGCGTCCTGCTTTGATGACTTCAGCGCGCGCCACGAACGATTCGCCACGCGCCGGCCGCAACAGATTGACCTTGAACTCTACGCTGAGCACCGCCGAGCCGGCGGGCATC
>JBKPPE010000542.1:0-9055 GCA_046733375.1 Acidobacteriota bacterium
CCAACGCGATTGCCGATTTGCGATTGCGGATTTTAGATTTTGAAATCCGCATTCTTAAATCAGCAGTCCGAAATCGTGGGCGGGTGTAGCTCAGTTGGTAGAGCATCAGCCTTCCAAGCTGAGGGTCGCGAGTTCGAGTCTCGTCGCCCGCTCCAATTGCCGCGATTGATGTTTGACTCGGCCCGCGTAGCTCAGGGGTAGAGCGCCTCCTTGGTAAGGAGGAGGTCATGAGTTCAAATCTCATCGCGGGCTCCAGAAGATCCATACGCATCTTTAAACTTGAGGAGTTTAGAGGAAACCAGAGATGAGCAAAGAGAAATTTGATCGCAGTAAGCCGCACGTTAACATTGGGACGATCGGGCACGTGGACCACGGCAAGACGACTTTGACGGCGGCCATCACGAAAGTATTGGCGAAGAACAATCCGAAAGTGCAATTCGTCGCTTTCGATCAGATTGATAAAGCGCCGGAAGAGAAAGCACGCGGTATCACCATCGCGACGGCCCACGTGGAGTACGAGACGGCCAATCGTCACTACGCGCACGTGGACTGCCCGGGCCACGCCGACTATGTGAAGAACATGATTACCGGCGCGGCACAGATGGATGGCGCGATTCTGGTGGTCGCAGCGACCGACGGCCCAATGCCGCAGACGAGAGAACATATCCTGCTGGCTCGTCAGGTTGGTGTGCCGGCAATGGTGGTGGCTTTGAACAAGGTCGATGCGGTTGACGACCCGGAGTTGCTCGAACTGGTGGAACTGGAAGTGCGCGAGCTGCTGTCGCAGTACGAATTCCCGGGCGATGACATTCCGGTGGTGAAAGTCTCGGCGTTGAAAGCTTTGGAAGGCGATGAGAATTGGGAGAAGTCGATCGTCGAACTGATGGATGCGGTTGATTCTTACATTCCGACGCCGACGCGCGACATTGATAAGCCGTTCCTGATGCCGGTGGAAGACATCTTCACGATCCAGGGTCGTGGCACGGTGGCGACCGGTCGTGTGGAGCGCGGCAAAGTGAAGGTCAACGAGAACGTGGAGATTGTGGGCATCCGGCCGACCAAAAACACGGTGGTGACGGGCGTCGAGATGTTCAAGAAGCTGCTGGATGAAGGGATGGCGGGCGACAACGTGGGCTTGCTGCTCCGTGGTGTGGACCGCAAAGACATTGAGCGTGGTCAGGTGATTTCGAAGCCCGGTTCGATCACGCCGCACACCAAGTTCAAGGCAGAGGCTTACGTTCTGACGAAGGAAGAAGGTGGCCGTCATACGCCGTTCTTTACCGGATATCGTCCGCAGTTTTACTTCAGAACCACGGACGTGACGGGTGTCGCACATCTGCCGGAAGGCGTGGAGATGGTGATGCCGGGCGACAACGTGGCGATGGAGATCGAGCTGATCGCGCCGATCGCGATGGAGAAAGGTTTGCGCTTCGCAATTCGCGAAGGCGGCCGAACGGTTGGGGCAGGAACTGTTGCTGAGGTCGTGGAATAGAATTTCCGATTTTAGATTTGCGATTTTTGATTGCGTCACCGTAACGGCCGGAGTTAATCGCAAAATCAAAAATCTAAAATCAAAATTTCATTATGCTGAACGAAAAAATCAGAATCAGACTCAAGGCGTACGATCATCGCGTGCTCGATCAGTCGACAACGGAGATCGTTGAGACGGCAAAGCGCACAGGCGCACGCGTCGCTGGACCAATTCCGCTTCCGACGGTGAAAAACAAGTGGACGGTGTTGCGTTCGCCGCACGTCGACAAAAAATCGCGCGAGCAGTTTGAGATCAGAACCCACAAGCGTCTGATGGACATTCTGAATCCCACGCCGCAGACCGTAGATGCGCTGATGAAGTTGGATCTGCCGGCCGGCGTGGACGTTGAGATTAAGGCGTTTGGAAAACAGTGAACGACATTTTTGATTTTGGATTTGCGATTTGCGATTGGCCTGTCGGCGAAAGCGCAAAATCTAAAATCTAAAATCTGAAATCAAGAATCATGATTAACGGAATCATCGGCAAGAAAGTCGGTATGACGCAGATCTTCGCGGCGGACGGCGCGGTCACTCCGGTGACGGTCATCAAAGCCGGGCCATGCGTCGTCGTGCAGAAGAAATCCGCGGGCGGCAAAGACGGTTACGACGCGGTGCAAATCGGATTGGTAGAAGACCGGCCGGTCAAGCTCAAGAACGTAACCAAGCCGATGCGTGGACACTTCGAAAAGACTGGGGGCGGCATTCCTCCGACGCGAGTTCTCAAGGAATTCCGGCTCGACGCTTCGGATGACAGCACGAACGTCGGCGACAAAGTTCTGGTCGATCAATTTGTCGACGGCGACCTGGTTGATGTGATTGGCAAATCAAAAGGTCGTGGCTTTGCCGGTACCGTGAAGCGTCACAACTTCAATCGCGGTCCCGAGACGCACGGTTCGATGAACGTGCGCGCGCCGGGTTCGATTGGAGCTTCGGCTTTTCCTTCGCGCGTGATCAAAGGTAATCGCTCGTCGGGTCATATGGGCGATGTCCGTGTGACCATAAAAGGTCTGACGGTGGCGCGCGTCGATGCGGAAAATAATCTGTTGATGATTCGCGGCGCCGTGCCGGGTGCGAACGGCAGCGTCGTCATCGTAAAGAAGGCTACGAAAGGTAAGCGCTAGAGAGGTGGTCCGCGGCTGCCCGCGGGCGGAGGAGGGTTTCGCATATGCCAACAGTTAAGATTTTGGATCTTACGAGCAAGGAAGTTGGCGAGATCGAGTTGAATGAGATGGTTTTTGGCGTACCTCTCAACGAGCCATTGATTCACGAAGCGGTCCGCAGCTATCAGGCAAATCGGCGGCAGGGAACGTCGGCGACGAAAACACGTGGCGATGTTTCCGGCGCCGGCCGAAAGCTTTGGAGACAAAAAGGAACGGGTCGTGCGCGGATCGCGAGTTTGCGTTCGCCGCTATGGAAAGGCGGCGGCAATGTACACGGGCCACAGCCGCGCGACTGGTCCTACAACTTGCCGAAGAAGATGCGCAAGCGCGCGATGTGCTCGGCAATTTCTGAACGGTTGCGCGAGGGTAATCTGATCATCGTGAGTGAGTTGAAGTTCGACTCGCCCAAGACGCGCGAGTTCATCAACACGCTCGGTACTTTGAAGCTAAACGGCAAGACGCTGATTGTTGATTCGCTTAAGAACACCAACCTCATGCTCGCGTCGCGCAACGTGCAAACGACGAAAGTCGTGAACAGCTATGGCGTGAATATCTACGACCTGGTGAATCATCAGAAAGTAGTCTTGACGCCGAAGACGGTGGAAGAGCTGACCGGAATTTTGCAGCCGCGCGCGAAAGATGATGAGGAGCGTGACTATCGCTCGCATCGGGACGGCGATGGTCATCAGCCGCGAAGGATGCCGGGAAATAGAGGAGCAGCAGCGTAAGCAATGCGAACTGTTTGGGACATTATCAAGTCGCCGGTGATTACTGAGAAGGCGCTGGTCGCGAAAGAAGAGACGCAGGATCATCGTCAGCTTTTGACGTTCCGCGTGGATCGCCGCGCGACTAAGCCGGAGATTAAGTCTGCGGTCGAGACAATCTTCCAGGTGAAGGTGGATGACGTGCGCACGGCGAACTTTATGGGCAAGATGGCCCGCCGCGGACGCTTCGAAGGCCGCAAGCCTTCGTGGAAGAAAGCGTACGTCACGTTGAAGAAGGGCGAGAAGCCGGTTGATTACGGCGAAGCGATTTAAGCATTTTAGATTTTGGATTTTAGATTTTCGATTGAAACGCAGCGGGTGATTTCAAATCGCAAATCAAAAATTGCAAATCAAAAATCTGAATTATGGGCATTAAGAAACTAACACCGACATCGCCGGCCCGCAGGTATCAGACTTACCTGACGCGCGACGAGTTGACGCCGAACGCGGTGCCTGAGAAGTCCCTGCTCGAACCGAAGCAGCGCATTTCGGGGCGGAACAACGACGGTCGCATCACCGTGCGGCGTCGCGGCGGTGGTCATAAGCGCTTCTATCGCGTCATCGATTTCAAACGCGATAAGGATGGCGTGCCGGGACGCGTGACGCAGATTGAATACGATCCGAATCGTTCCTCGAACATCGCGCTGGTGACTTATCTCGACGGTGAGAAGCGTTACATCATCGCGCCGGTAGGTTTGGAAGTAGGCAAGACGATCGCCAGCGGCGAGGACGCCGACATTCTGCCGGGAAATACTTTGCCGATTCGGAATATTCCGCTGGGTACGCAGATTCACAACATCGAACTGCGGCCGGGCAAAGGTGGCCAGATGGCGCGCGCGGCCGGCTCGTTCGCGCAGCTGCTCGCCAAAGAAGGTCTATACGCGCAGTTGCGCATGCCATCGGGCGAAGTTCGGCGCGTGCCCGTTGAGTGCCGCGCGACTGTCGGCCAGGTCGGCAATGTTGAGCACGAAAACGTTTCGCTGGGCAAGGCCGGTCGAAATCGCTGGAAGGGAATTCGTCCGCATGTGCGCGGGGTGGCGATGAACCCGGTCGATCACCCGCACGGCGGTGGTGAGGGCAAGACTTCCGGCGGTCGCAATCCGGTGACACCGTGGGGTCAGCCGACACGCGGCTACAAGACGCGTCACAACAAACGGACGAAGAAGATGATCGTGAGAGATCGGAGAGTTAAATAGGTTTGCGATTTTAGATTTGCGATTTTCGATTGGTTGCTAACGTAAGTTGAATCGGGAATCAAAAATCAGCGATCAAAAATCCAAAATGTGAGTTATGCCACGTTCAGTTAAAAAAGGTCCCTGGATCGATAAGGGCATTCGCAAGATGGTCGAGCGCATTCGCGGTGGCGGTCAGCGGCCGCAGGTTATCAAGACCTGGTCGCGCCGTTCGACGATTACGCCCGACATGGTTGGGCTGACGTTCGGTGTGCACAACGGCAAACGCCACATTCCGATCTACGTCACTGAAAACATGGTCGGACACAAGCTGGGCGAATTTGCGCCGACGCGCACCTTCAAAGGTCACTCGGGAACAAAGGCCGAGAAGGCAGAGAAGACGGCAAAGGTCGCGCCGGCTGGCGGCAGCGCAGCGCCCGCAGCACCGGCCTAAGAACTGTAAATCGTAAATAGTAAATCGTGAATGGACGTGTTTGACGAGTAGCGCGGAACGGAAAAAGAGCAGGTTCTATTAACGATTTACGATTGACTATTCACTAATTATGGACGCAAGAGCAAGCGCAAAATATTTACGTGGATCGCCGCAGAAAGCGCGGCTGGTCATCGATATGATCCGCGGCAAGAACGTCAATCAGGCGTTAGCGATCCTGCGCTATTCGAACAAGCGTGCCGCGCTCGGCATCGAGAAGTGCGTGAAGTCGGCGATCGCGAATGCAAACGAGGCGGCTGAGAAAGCAAACATCTCAGTAGATCCGGACGAGCTGTGGTTGAAAGCGGCGTACGTCGATGACGGTCCGACAAAGCACCGCCGGCGTCTGCGCCCGGCACCGCAGGGCCGCGCGTTTCGTCAGCAGCGTCACTTCTGTCACGTGACGATTCTACTTTCGAGCGACCAGCCCGGCGAAAACGGAAAGAAGGACGCGGCGGCGCCGGCTGTCAGCAAGAAGGCAAAGCGTGGCGGCGCAGCAGCAGCTCCCAGGCAGAAGGGCGGAAAGAAGGCAGGAAAAGCCGCAGCCGCGGCGCCCGGCGTGAGCGAAGCGCCGGAGAAGAAGGCCGCGTCGAAGAAGAGTGGCGCGAAGAAAGCGGCGTCGAAGGCCGCTTCAAAATTAGGAAGCGCGTTGAAGCGGAAGAAGAAGACGGAGAAGGACGAAAAGTAGGCGTCTGGATTTCAAATTCGTAATCGCGAATTTCAAATTCAAGATTTCAAATTCAAGAGCAGATTCCAGATAGGAGTAGCGATTGGGCCAAAAAGTTCATCCATACGGTTTTCGCCTTGGCTATAACAAGGACTGGCATTCGCACTGGTTTGCGAAAAAGCAATACGGCGATTTCCTCATCGAAGACCTGCGGCTGAAGCGCGAGCTGAAGAAGCGCTTCACTGGCGCGGGCGTCTCGCACGTGGACATCGAGCGCGCGGCGAACCGCCTAAAGATCATCATCTACACGTCGCGGCCCGGCATCATCATCGGTCGCAAGGGTGCCGAGATCGACAAGCTGAAAGGCGATATCTCCTCCCGCACCGGACGTGAAGTGCTGGTTTCGATTCAGGAGATTCACAAGCCTGAGCTGAATGCGCAGTTGCAGGCGGAAAAGATCGCGGCGCAGCTCGAAAAGCGAATTGCGTTTCGGCGCGCGATGCGAAAGGCCGTCGAAGAGTCGCTCCGGTTTGGCGCGCAGGGCATCAAGGTGAAGGTCAGTGGCCGTTTGAACGGCGCTGAGATCGCGCGCAGTGAGTGGCACTTGCAGGGCCAGCTTCCGTTGCACACTTTGCGCTCGGATGTCGATTACGGGTTTGCCGAAGCGAACACAACGTTCGGCATCATCGGCGTGAAGGTTTGGATTTATCGCGGACAGATTCTCGATGCGAAGGCGGCGATGGCACGTGGCACCGGCACCGACCCGATGAACGAGACGCCGCGCCCGCGCGAAGGTCGCGCCCGGCCGCGCCCGCGCAGAGAAAGGACCGAGGAGTAGTCTTTGAAATTTCAAATTTCAGATCTCAAATCGGGTTTTAATACCGGTGAATCTGAATTTGAAATTTGAGATTTGAGAAATAGCCATGTTGATGCCGAAAAAAGTTAAGCATCGTAAGCAGATGCGCGGCCGCATGACGGGCGTCGCCAATCGCGGCAGCATGATCAGCTTTGGCGAGTACGGTCTGAAGACTTTGGAAGCGGCGTGGATCACCGACCGTCAGATCGAAGCGGCGCGTATTGCGATGACGCGTCACATCAAACGTGGCGGCAAGATTTGGATCCGTATGTTTCCCGACAAGCCCGTGACGAAGAAGCCGGCGGAAACGCGCATGGGGAAAGGCAAAGGCGCTCCCGAATATTGGGTCGCCGTCGTGAAACCGGGTCGCATCCTTTACGAGATCGAGGGTGTTGACGAAAAGACGGCACGCGAAGCAATGAAGCTGGCGTCACAGAAGCTGCCGGTGAAAACGAAGTTCGTGACGCGGGCCGAACAGGAAGGCGGCGCGATCTAGAAAGTTTCGAGTTTCGAGTTTGAAGTTTCGAGTTGCCAACGCTAAACAAACTCGAAACCCGAAACTTGAAACTCGAAACTACGAGCGAAGCGAGTTATGAAACGACACGAAGAAGTTGATAAGTACCGCGACATGCCTGATGAGGATTTGCAGGCTGAAGCCGCCCGCTTGAAAGAGTCGCTGTTCCGGTTGAATTTCAAGTTGGCGCTCGGAGAAATCGACGCGGTAAAGAAGATGCGGCAGGAAAAGAAATCGCTGGCGCGCCTGCGCACGATTGCGCGTGAGCGGGAGATGCAGGCGAGCAAATAGATCGGAATTCAAGATTCCAGATTCGAGATTCCAGATAGATGTTTAGACGAAAGAAAAAAGACGAAGCGACGGACGCGCCGCAGCCACCCCAGGCGACTGACGATAGCGCGAACGCCGACCCTGCGACCGCGGAAGCGCCGGCAACTGCCGAAACTGACGCAGCTGCGCCTGAAACGTCCGCGAGCGCGGCGGCGGAAGCGCCCGCAACTGAATCCGCCGATGCAGGTGCTCAAGGTGATAGCGTGACCAAAAAGCGCGATCGCGGCAATCGCGTTCAGAAAGTCGGCACCGTTTCGTCCGACAAGATGCAGAAAACCGTCATCGTGCGAGTCGATCGTCAGGTGTTGCATCCAAAATATCGTCGTTACGTGCGTCGCACGTCGAAGTTCATGGCGCATGACGATCTGGGAGCGACCGTCGGCGATCGCGTGCGTATCGTTGAAACGCGGCCGCTGTCAGCAAAAAAGCGCTGGCGCGTAATTGAAATCGTTCAGAAGGCAGCCAAGTAGTGAATGGTAAATCGTAAATAGTGAATAGAGCGCTTTCGCTGACACATCCATTTACGATTCACGATTAACGATTTACGGGTTTAGATCATGATACAGATGCAGACCTCTCTGGAGGTCGCTGACAATTCGGGAGCACGGCGCGTCGAAATGATTATGGGAATCGGCGGTTCGACCGGCGCGATTGCCAGTCTCGGCGATCGGATCAAAGTGACCGTGAAGGAAGCCTCGCCCGATGGCGCGGTGAAAAAAGGCACGGTGCAGGACGCGGTGATCGTGCGCACGCGCAAAGAAGTCCGCCGTCGCGATGGGACTTACATCCGGTTCGATCAGAACGCCGCCGTGTTGATCAAAGAAGACGGAACGCCGATTGGCACGCGCGTGTTCGGACCGGTGGCGCGCGAGTTGCGCGACAAAAATTACATGAAGATTGTTTCGCTGGCGCCGGAAGTGATTTGAAGTAGCGCCACCAGTGGTAACGAGATGAAGGGAACCAAACGAGCCAAACTCAGAAAGAACGATCAGGTGGTCGTGATCGCGGGCCGCGACAAAGGCAAACGAGGTCGCGTGCTGGCCGTTGCGCCTGATAAGGGGAAGATCAAAGTTGAAGGGGCCGGCATGATCAAGCGTCACCAGAAAGCCGCAGGCAATCGCGGCGGCGGCATCATTGATCGCGAATCGTGGCTCAACATTTCAAACGTCATGGTTGTCGATCCGCAATCAGGCAAGCCTTCGCGGGTGCGTTACCAGGTTGATGGCGACACCAAAACGCGAACCGCGGCGGCGAGCGGACACACGATAGAAGGTAAATAGGAGGTAAATCGTAAATCGTAAATCGTGAATAGAAAATTTAGCCCGGCCGCTTCTATTTACCATTGACGATTTACCATTTACGAGCGAAATGGCAGCAAGACTGAAACAGCGTTATCAAAAAGACATCGCGCCGGCGATTGCCAAGGAATTCAATATTACGAATCCGATGGCGGTGCCGCGGCTCAACAAAATCGTCGTGAACATGGGCATGGGCGAGGCGGTGGCGAATGCCAAGGTGCTGGACGTTGCGGTCGAAGAGCTGAAATCGATTGCCGGCCAAAAACCGGTAATC
>JBKPPE010000543.1:0-6313 GCA_046733375.1 Acidobacteriota bacterium
TGATCACTATGAAACGCTGGGCATCGATCGCACAGCGACCGCAGATGAAGTGAAGAACTCGTACCACGCGCTCGCGCGTAATTACCACCCTGACCGCTTCCACCAGGCCAGCGCCTCAGTGCGAAGTCGAATTGACTCGGCATTCGCGCGCATCGCGCACGCCTACGAGGTGCTTCATGACGCGTCAGCGCGCGCAGCGTACGACGGGCGACTGAAGACAGCCGGCGCGAAGCCTTCGGAACGAAGTTCGTCGCAGCCCGTAGAAAACGCAAGTAAGACGCAAGCCGGCGCAGCGATGCTTAGCGAAAAACAAACCGGCAACGAAGATCGCGCCGAAGCAAGTTTCCAAAAAGGCCTGGCGGCACTGAAGGAAAATCAGGCGCAATATGCGCTGCGGTTGTTCGCCGAAGCAGCGAGCCTTGAGCCGCGGCGGGCGCGCTATCGCGCTGAGTATGGGCGCGCGCTAATCAATGATCCCCAGACACGACGAATCGCGGAATTTGAGCTGAAGGCGGCGATCGCGCTTGAGCCGAACAACGTCTCGTATCGTGTCGCACTGGCGGAGCTTTACAAAGCGCTCGGTCTGCGCCGTCGCGCCGAAGGCGAGTTGCAACGGGTGCTCATTTCGGAACCGAATAGCGATCTCGCGAGGAAACTGCTCGCAAGTTTGAAGAATTAGGTTTGTTACTGCTTCATGCCGGTAATAGAAACTGTCGATCAACATCACTTCGCGGCGATCGAGATTTTTCGTAGTCTCGCCACAGAAACTGATCGTTTCGAGCGCTACGCGCATCCGCACGCCGCCCGCGTCGCGGCCATCGCCGACGAAATCGGAAAGTCGTTTCACCTGGGACCGCGCGATCGTCTATCGCTCCGTGTCGCCGCGCTCGCGCACGATCTCGGCGAAGCAACCATGGCGCGCGATTATATCCATCGCGACGGGCCCCTCAGTGATGAAGAAAGAACCGATCTCGCGCGCCATCCACTGCTCGGCGAACACCAAGCGGCCGAGGCCGGCGCCGACCGAGGCGCGCAGTTGCTCGTCCGGTGGCACCACGAGTGGTGGAACGGCGGGGGCTACCCGGACGGCCTGCGTTTCGAACAGATTCCTCTGGGTGCGCGCATCCTTCACGTTGCCGACGCGTACGCGTCGCTCACGGACCAGCGCCCTTTTCGCCCGGCGCTTTCTGAAAAGCACGCGCGTGACCATCTGCTCGGTTGGATAGGCGTTGAATTCGATCCGGGTGTAGTGAAGGCTTTGCTTTCGCTGGAACCGTTCAAGGAACTGACGAGCTATTACGTCGAAGCGGCACGTCCGGATTTCGCGGGGATCGCGGAAGAGTTGATGGGACGCATCGATCAGTTGGGGACTTAATGCAGACACACGGTAGCGTCAACACCGGTGGCATGAGTTGGCTCGGGTTCGAGCTGAATGTGCTGCGTCGTTTGAAGTTTAAATCGGCGGCCTTGCCGTTCGCCGGCGAACCGCACCTGGGACACTATCTCAAAAGGTGGGATGTGCGCGTAGCGGCCAACGATGCGGCACAATGGGCATGGACTAAGTCGGTCGCTTTCGTGGAAAACAATTCTGAAGCGCTGACTGAAGATGATGTCGAAGTAGTGCTGGCCGACGCTTACGTGCCCGGAAATTTCTTCAAGAATGCGTCGCTCGTTTCGTGGTTCAACGAGACGGATGCGTGGTGGTTCGACAACGTCCGCTCGAATATTGAAGGTCTCGAGTCGCAATACAAGCGCGCGCTGGCGCTCGCGTTGGGGATGGCTGTCGGCGATTACGTTTTCTCATTCAATCTGGAAACGCGCGATTTGCGGCAGCCTCTGTCTCTGACGAATGTCTTTCGACGATTGTGGCAGGCCCTGCCGCCGCCAGTGAACAATCGGCAACGAAACAGCAGTACCAACCAGAGCGCTCGCAGTTTTCTGGCTGAAACTTACGATACTGATTTGTTGTTCCTGCGCCTGCCGCACCCGCCTCGCGCGACCGACAGTCGCAATGCCCGCGTCATTTCGTGGCGCGAAGATTGGTTGCGGCAGAGTCGAGCTCCGCAAACGCAGACCCGGCTCGGTACGACCGTAGAAACGAAAGAGCAATATCTCAGATCGATTGAAGACCTGCTGAACATCGCTGCACACATTCCGGTGTGGGCGATCGCGGGCATCAGCGACGGATTTGCCTCTAGCGATGAATTGGTTGAAACAATTGGCGAGGCTCGACGAATCGAAGCGGTTTACACAAAAGATTTTTCTGAGTTGTTGGGGTTGAAAGCCGTCATCATCACCGCGACCGCGTAACGGAATCAGAGTTCTTAGCTCCGTAGGAGCGTAATATTTATAGGTAGGCGATATCCAGGCTTTTGCTCCGAGTGAGCGAAATAGTTTTCGCTCACTAGGAGGAGAGCTTGAATCTAACTTTCTCCAGCTATAAACATTTCGCATCTATGATGCGAAGAAGGATTGGTTTATGCGCCGCGTTGTGCGCGACTCGCTGCAAAACATTCACCGCACAAAACGGGCCGTCCGGGCTGGGGCTTGAAGGGCACGCTGTCGGCCTTGCCGCACTGATCGCAAACAATTTCGAAGCGCTCGCGTTCGCCGCCGCCGCCCGCACCACTGCCTTGCCTTTGCCCGCCAAAGTTGGCGCGCCGCGCATCGCGGCAGGGCTTGCAGCGCTTGGGATGGGTCAGTCCGCGTTCGCGATAATAATCCTGCTCTCGTTCTGTAAAGGGGAAGGTCGTTCCGCACTCGGCGCAAGTGATTTCGAGATCTGGCATGGGCGTCTCCCGTGAGTTATCTGAGCTACGTGGGCAGAGTGTACTCTCGGCTGAGGGAACTGTACAGGGAATTTGTAAACTATTGGCTGGCTTGGAGCTCTGCCACATGCCCCCTGACGGTTTCACCAAGCGTCTCGAGGTTATAGCCACCCTCCATACACGACACAAGGCGCCCGTTGCACGCTTCCTTTGCCCACTCTTTCAGCACGCGCGTCATCTGGACAAAGTCAGCGTCAGTCAGTAGCAACTGGCCGAGTGGATCGTTCAGATGCGCATCGAAGCCGGCGGAAATCATAACCAAGTCAGGAGTGAACTTTGTCGCAATGTCACCGATCGCAGCATCGAATGCGCGGCGCTGATCGGTGGTGGGCGTCATCGCGCGCAAAGGCACATTCAAGGTGAAACCGCGGCCCCGACCGTGACCGGTTTCTTCGCGCGTGCCCGTGCCCGGATACCATGGGTACTGATGCATCGAGAAATAGAAGACTGACGGATCGTCGTAGAAAATACCTTGCGTGCCGTTGCCGTGATGTACGTCCCAATCGATGATCGCGACGCGCTCGATTTCTTTGTAACGGTTTTGCGCGTAGCGCGCGGCAACCCCGACATTGTTGAAAAGACAAAAGCCCATGGCGTGATCGGGCGTCGCGTGGTGACCCGGCGGACGCACCGGCACAAAAGCATTGTCTGCCGCGCCGTCCATGATCGCGTCGATGGCGCGACACGCCGCACCGGCGCCGCGCAGTGCGGCTTCGAGTGAATAAACCGAAACGGTTGTGTCCGCGTCGAGATACCCGATGCCTTCGTTGACCGCTCGCTCGACGTGCTTGAAGTGTTGTGGCGAATGGCAGGCTTGAATCTCCGTACGGCGCGCCTGGTCAGCTTCGATCTCAACGGCATGCGACCAAAGATCTGAATCATTGCGCAGCGCATCCATTACGACCCGGTAGCGCTCTGGCCGCTCGGGATGTCCCGGACCCGTGTCGTGCTTCTCGAAAACTGGATGATGAACGATCGCGGTGGTCCTCTGAATCGAGAGACTAGAGGCTGGGGGTTTGAAAAGCGCTTTGCGTCAAAGGTCTCATTTGTCATTAAGTGGAATCAGCTCGCAGCGAAATCCGAGATAGAAGAAGGCCGGCAGCACTTCCCAGCCTCTAGCCTCCAGCCTCTAGCCTCCGCCTCTAGCCTCTAGCCTCTAGTCTCTAGTCTCTAGTCTCTAGCCTCCAGCCTCTAGCGTCTAGCCTCTAGCCTCCGCCTCTAGCCTCCAGCCTCTAGCCTCTAGCCTCCGCCCCCAGCCTCCAGCCCTTAATCATTTAATCTCAGCGTAGAGTTTAGCGGCCCGTTGCGGGTCGATGCGTTGCAGGATGCGATATTGTTCGAGGGCGCGGTTCTTGTCTCTCATGCTTAGGTATGTGATGCCGAGGTTGTAGTATGCCAATCCGTAATCCGGCTTGATGCGCGTCGCTTCTCGGAAACTCGCCAGTGCTTCGTTGTAACGCTGGATGTTCAGCAGAGCAAAACCGAGTTCGTTGAATGCTTCGGAGTATTCAGGCTTGAGCCGGACGGCTTCACGCAAATAAGGAATCGCGTCCGAGTAACGCTGCAAGTCGTTGTACGACCAGCCAACTCGATAGTTAGCGACCGCATTGTTCGGCTGAAGTCTTAGCGCCCCCTCGTAGGCGGTAATCGCATCCTGGTACCGATTCAGATTGTCAAAATACAAGTCGCCGAGTCCGAAGCGCGGTTGCGCATAATCCGGTTTCAAGCGAATCGCTTCATTGTAGGCGCGCATCGCATCGTCGAATCGTTCTACCCGACGGTAAGCATAACCAAGTTCGGCGTAAGCTTCTGGATAATTCGGCTTCAGGCCGATGGCTTTCTCGAGCGCGTTAATCGCCTGCGGATATTGCTTCAGCTCGTTGTATGACCAACCGATGTTGTAATTAGCCGTGGCGTTCTCTGGCTTAGTCGCGAGCGCATTGCTGTAGGCCTGGATCGCTTCTCGATACTGGTTCGTGTCGTAGAAATAAACATCGCCGAGTCCGAAATAAGCGCTCGCATAGTCGGTTTTTAAGCTCACTGCACGCCGATACGCACTGAGGGCTTCCTGCGATCTCTTGAGTTTGCGATAGGCATAGCCGAGTTCTTTGTACGCCTCGGCATAATCAGGCCTGAGCGAGGTCGCCTGGTTAAGCGGCTGAATGGCATCGGCGTACCGCTCCATCTCGTTGTACGTCCAGCCCATCCCGTAGAAAGCCTTCGCGAAAGATGGATCGATGGAAATCGCGCGCCGGTAAGCGAAGAACGCGTCGTCGTAACGCTTGAGACTGCGGTAGCTAAAGCCGAGTTCATCAAACGCGGTCGCGTAATTAGGGTTAAGTCGCACCGCTTGCTGCAATGCGGTCAGCGCCTGGTCGTAGTCGTCGCGGTCGTTGTAAATCCATCCAATGTGATAGTAAGCACTCGCGATCGGTTTGAGCTGAACCGCTCTTGTGTACGCGTCGAGCGCATCGTCGTAATTCTCAGCCGCGAACAATGTGTCGCCTTGTTGGTTTAGCTGTTCCGCAGTAACCCCGCGACGCACCGGCGCGGTGGGACGTGGCCGTCGCACGGCTGGTGCGGATGCGCGGCGGACTCCGACGCTGCCGCGATCAGTTGAGCCGCCACCCATGGTCGAACCGCCCCCTACATCGTGTTGCGCAAATGTTAGGGCACCCGCGCCGAGAATTACGAAGAACGCGAAAACGATTCGACGAGTAATCATTAGCTGAGTCTCCTGTGTTAGAGTAGCGAAAAATTTCGGACGGCTTTAGCAAGACGAAGAGATTATAAATTTAACTTCGCGGCATGCAAGAACGACGTCACGCCGAACGCATCAGCTTGAGCCTGCCTGTTCGTTGGGAGAGTTTGCTGACGCACGGGCGTGGGACCGTCTGCGACTTGAGTGGGAGCGGCTGTTTCCTCTTGTCAGCTCGCCGAGCAAGGCCCGGTGAATTGATTCGCCTGGAGATCGATTTTGGCGACCATCCGGTGCTCGCGTGGGGCGATGTCGTGTATGCCGTCGAGGAGATGGGGTTTGCGCTCCGGTTTGTCTTCAGCGCAGAAAACGAGGCGCGCGCATTACGAGAACTGATCAACAGCATGCGGCGACAGTCGTTTGACACTGCTGCAACGCTCAGCTAACGTAACCGTTTCGCGCTCTCACGCAAATCAACACTATGCGTCCCGTTCGTCTAGTGGCCTAGGACACCGCCCTTTCACGGCGGCGACACGGGTTCGACTCCCGTACGGGACGCCAATTACTTCAGCATTTTCGAGATCTCAACTGACATCAACCAAATGAAACGTTTCTTAATGGACCTTTCTGTAAATGGTTGTGTTCACAGTGCGAATCTATCCCTCGTAGAATCCGACGTTTCCGTGGTTAGAGAGGCCGCATGTTACCTTAGTCCTGCGGCGGTAACCTGCGTGTACTACTTCCGTTCCTTGCAGCAACGGATTCTTAGCTTCCCAATGTCATGGGT
>JBKPPE010000544.1:0-9930 GCA_046733375.1 Acidobacteriota bacterium
AGCGGATCCTGCTCGAGCGTCCGTTCCGAGCCGAAGATGACGCAGTCCTCGAGTATTTGATCTGGGATTGATGCAGCTCCGCCATGCAGAAGGAACAGGGGCTCACCTACGCCGACGAAATCCCCCACTTGTGGTCCCAACTCGACAGTACCTTTCGTCTTGATCGCTTCATTTAGAAGCTTTGGAGTATTCACGGCCAGCACGATTGCCGAACTGCCTTGGTGCAGAATCGTACGTTCCGGAGCGGTCAGTGAAACTTTAGATAAACTCTTATTGCCTGTTCTGTCGATGTTCTCAGGATAAACACTGTCAATTACCTTCAGGCCCGCTTCTCCCACGTTCTGCACAAGACTGACGGGACGTAGCAGCCGCGCCGCGTAATCGATCAGAAAAAGGAAGGCCGCGAGGCAAGCAAAGCCGAGCAATCCAGTCAGAAAGATGAGTAACTGCGGAACGGCATATTCAACGCGATTTAGTGCCTGGATGGCAAAAACGAAACTAAAAACAAAAAGGCCGACAGTGTAACGAACCACATTGTTACGCAATAAAGTGGTGGCAATGATTCGCGGTGTGTATTGCCCGCTCGCCACCTGAATCGCAATTAAGAGTGAGCCAAAGGTAAAAACAGTGAAGCTAAGGGTAAGATTGACCACCGCATTGCAAAGAGCTCTAGCCCCTTCCACCCCTAGTCCGAGCCATGACCAGCGAAGCTGGGCATCGAGTACGCGCACAGGTAGCGAGAAAATTTGCTCGAAAATGAGAGCACCGATCGGAACGATCCAGAGAGAAGACCGAAGATAGCTGGAGAGTTGATTACCGCGTTTCCAATCCATCTCGGAATAAGCCAACTACTTCATCGCTTGCCCTGATCGAAAGCAATTTCCGGTGATCATGGGATCGATGATATGTCACCGGAGCGGGCTGTAATGTTTACTTCGGCTCGAGCAGCGCCTTCTTCGCCTCAGCCAGTTCCTTGCGTTTGGCTGCGCTCACTTTTGGGTAATTCAGGTCGAGTGAGGCGAGCGTGTCGATTACTGCTGCGGCAACGATCACCCGAGTGAACCATTTATTATCGGCAGGCACCACGTACCAGGGGGAATCTTCGGTGGCCGTTTCCCGAATCGTTTCCTCGTAGACGTCCATGTAATCATCCCAGAACCCACGCTCTTTTGCGTCGTTAAGAGAAAACTTCCAATTCTTGTCTGCGTTATCGATCCGTTCGAGAAAACGCTTCTGCTGTTCGCGTTTAGAGACGTGGAGGAAGAATTTCACGACGACGGTGCCGTTTCGATGCAGGTAACGTTCCAGTGCGCGGATGTCTTGAAAGCGTTCTTCCCAGATATGTTTTGTAACACATTCATTCGGCAGCTTTTGCGCGGCGAGAAACTCCGGATGAACACGCACCACGAGCGTTTCCTCATAATAACTGCGGTTGAAAATTCCGATCCGACCGCGTTCGGGTAAATGTTTGACGCAGCGCCAGAGATAGTCGTGATCCAAATCCTCACTGCTGGGCCCTTTGAATGAAGAAACCTGGCAACCTTGCGGATTTATCCCCGACATGACGTGTTTGATCGCTCCGTCTTTTCCGGCCGCGTCCATTGCTTGAAAAATGAGGAGGAGCGACCAGCGGTCCTGCGCGTAGAGAACATCCTGCAGTTCTTTCAAAGCCTGCACGCCAATTTGCAACGCTTCTTTTGCGCGCGACTTATCCTCTGCCTTTAAATCGCCGATGTCCCCTGGATCAATATCTTTGAGCCGGAACTTTTTGCCGTTTGTAATTCGGTAAGGTTTGGAGAGTTTACTGGAGGTTTCAATGACGCGCTTGGTTTTCATAGAATAGAAGATTCTTTCTTACGGCAATTGTTGTTCTGGGACACGGCGCTTTCCTGTCGGCCTTTGGTCCTACGCGGTGAGATCGTGCGGAACCCGTTTTTCGCAGGATTTCTCATTATTTCTCGGCGAAAGCGTGCATTCAACTGGCGGCCGACTGAGCGGCGAGCCAGCTCGCGCGATGTTCACGAATGATGTCCACGGTTTCCCCAATCGTATTTGCGCAATGCGGGATGGTGAAGTCAATCTCGCTGGCAAGCTCGCTTCCATCCTGGAGCATGCTCCGCCTTCCCCATTCCACCAGCTCAGCCCACATCTTGCCCACGAGAATCAGCGGCGTGTTATATAGTTTGCGCACCTGGAGAAGTTGCCATGCTAATGACATTTCCAAAAGCGTGCCGATACCGCCGGGAACAACAACAAAGGCGTCCGAGATAATCATAAAATGATGCAGCCGGGAAAAGAAGGTGCGGTGTTGGTAGGCCTGGCCGACGAACGGATTCAATTCCTGCTCGAAGGGCAAATCGACGCGGATGCCGACAGAGCGGCTTGGGCCGCTGGCATCAACTGACATTGCGCCTTCGTTCGCGGCCTGCATCAGTCCCGGGCCTCCGCCGCTCATAATATCGCAGCCCATTTTTGTCAGTTCGGCGGCCAATTCTTTGACGCCTTCATAGGCAACCGTGCCCGGTCGAAGTCGTGCCGAACCAAAGATGGTCACGCGATAGTTCTGCCGAGTAGTTCGGCGCAGGCGAGTAAGCTCGTTAACTACTTCCCAAAGTCCGGTGATGGCACGTTCGAGTAACGCCACGGTGCCATCTTCGTCACTGAGCTTAACAAGATCGGATTGCCCGAACTGTTGAACGGACTTCGCCATCTCAGGGCAATGAAGGCGGCTGTTTTCCCCGCCGTATTGTCACCGTATTCAAACCTTCTTTTGGATCATCTCTTTCATGATCCGCTTCCCTCGATCCTGCAGCGGGCCCATCCCGCTCCCGGGTAAGAACCACATCCCTTTATCTTTGTCGCGGCAGAAAACGATATTGACATTGTCGCTGGTGACAGCGTGATGAAACGTCGCACCCGGGTTCTGGGCAATGAAATCAAAAAAAGCGTGCCGCCACGGATCATCGGCAAACTTAAAGATCTCGTTGCCGATATTTTTGAGTTCTTCGGGTGAGACCGTCCGGAGCGTTTGTGCGATCGCCTGGCGGCGTTCTTTCGAGAGTTCCTCGAGATTGAATGTATCGAATGGCATTAGGATAGGTGGTTATTTCAGCGCGGCCTTTTAATACAAGTTTCATCGGCCGAAAACACATTGGACCTTGGTCTTATTCTTGTCTCAGGCTCCTTATGCCGCAGATTTTTGTCAAACGCCCGCCACCTTTCACCTAATTCACGATCAACTCCCTGAATCTAAGTCTTCGCGCCGCTATTCGAATTTTCGTTTCGCTCGTTACACGGACGTTATTTGGACGCCCCGTCAATCTTCAGCGCAATCTACCTTCTCATCCTTTTCACGATTGTCGCTACCACAACGAGAACGCCGATAAGAATTAGGAGGTGATAAGAGGCGGGCAATGGCTTTGCGGCTTGCGCCGATATTTGGCGCCCCGGACGATTTGTAAATTCAATCGGCATTTTAACCTGCGGGACGCTGCCTGGCTTGAACCGCCATTTTGAATATGCGTCCAGGGCAGCGCCATCGAGCAGACTGTTTCCCGTGCTCTGCAGCATCCGCACTCCGGCGACAGTGCCTGTTTTTGGGTCGATCGTCACCAGCACAACTCCCTTGCCACTGAGGCCTTGCTTGGCCCATTCGGGCCGATAGACCGGCTGGGGTGTATAGGTGGCCACCGGTAGCGAAACACTTGGACTTGCAGACTGCCCCTCGGCGAAAGAAACAAAGCTAAACGTTAAAATATAGGTGAGAAATATTAGGCGAATCATAACCTGCAGGTTTCTTCGTTCCGTTTAGTCTTAGAAGTCAGACCTTGGGCCTACGATCCGCCTCATTGTCCGGTTTCATATCAAAGAAACTCTGGAGCGGATGCCCATCAGCCTTTGGTCTTATATTCGGACTCGCGCGAGAGGGGAACACTTATGCGCGATACGCATGCGCCAGCTCCTACATGAAATCCGCCGCAACCCGCTACTTTGGTTGCTCGTGTTCGTGCCGATTGTGCTGATTGTTGAACGGACGAATCCTGAAGCGCATACGGCGCTATTTGTTCTGTCGGTGCTGGCGATTCTGCCGCTTGCGATTCTCTTGAGTCATGCCACCGAATCGGTTGCGGCGAAGACCGGCGATTCCGTCGGCGGGTTGCTGAACTCCACGCTCGGCAATTTAACGGAGCTTGTCATCGCGATCACGGCGTTGCAGGCGGGGCAATATATGCTGGTGAAAGCTTCCATTGCCGGAGCAATCGTAACGAACTCGCTCTTCATGCTCGGCATGTCGTTTCTGCTTGGTGGACTGCGTTATCACCTCCAGAAATTTAACCGCATCAGTGCGCGATTTCAGGCCGGCCTTTTGTTTCTCGCCACCGTCGCCCTTTTGATCCCTTCAATCATCGTCACGCGCACGCCATCGCCAACCACCGACAATTTCAACGAAGACCTGAGCGTGGCCCTCTCCGTTTTGCTTCTTCTCGCCTATGGCCTCGGTCTGTTCTTTTCGTTGAAAACGCACCGCGAGCTTTTTGGCGGTGGCAGTGAAGAAACGGAAGCGGAGTGGCCGATCGGGCTTGCCCTGGGCACGCTTGCGGCTGTGACCGTGCTGGTCGCGCTCGTGAGCGAAGTATTCGTCGGTTCCGTGCAGGCCGCAGCGATCGCTTTTGGAATGACGCCGGCGTTTGTCGGATTCATCGTCGTTGCGCTCGTCGGAGCGTCAGCGGAAATGGCGGCTGCCTTCTCTGCCGCGCGCAAAAATCATCTCGATCTGAGCGTAGGCATCGCGCTAGGTAGCGCGGCGCAGATAGCGCTCTTCGTCGCGCCCGTCCTCGTCCTGCTCAGCTTTTTCCTTGGCCCGACTCCGATGGACCTGGATTTCTGGCCCGGCGCCGTCGCCATGGTTTTTCTCGCGACCTTAACCGCGAATTTGGTATCGAACTCCGGTCGCTCCGCCTGGTTCGTTGGCGTCCTCGTGATTGTGATCTATCTGATGTTTACCGCCGCGCTCTATCTTTTGCCGCCCGCCGGAACTTGATTGAGCTGCATTAATTCGATCCGGTGATTGGCATTGGGATTGCGCGCTGACGGGCCGGCCACAAGTATCACGCGTTCGCCAGCAATCCCGTGTTGCCGCAACCAGCTACCGAGCCATTCCTTCCAGTCGGATGGCTCTTCCGCGAAATCGATCGGATGGACGCCGTAGGAAAACGCCAGCCCCTGGCAGACCGCCGGGGTCGGGCTCGGCGCCACGATCCAGACTGCCGGTTTGCCACGCGAGATGACTCGTGCTGTTGTCCCGGAGCGTGTCGGCACCAACAGCAAATCACATGGCACAGTTTGCAATGCGTGCTCCACGACAGATGCCATCCGGTCACTGGGCGTTATCGGTAATTCTCGTCGCAACAGCTCGCGCTGCATCGCCAGGCTGTTTTGCGGCCGATGCGTTTCAGTAAAAGCGGCAATCTTCGCCAGCATCGTTACCGCTTCTTCCGGGAATTTTCCCATTGCTGACTCGCCGGAGAGCATGACGCAATCGGTTCCATCAAGAATTGCGTTCGCTACATCGGTTGCTTCCGCCCGCGTCGGCAATCGGCTCGCCACCATCGATTCCAGCATTTGTGTTGCAGTGATGACCGGTTTGCCGGCGAGGTTTGCCTTCGCAATCAACTGTTTCTGGGTATAGGCGATCTCTTCGATCGGAACCTCTACTCCAAGATCGCCGCGCGCGACCATGATCCCGTCAGCCGCGCCGAGAATTTCCTCATAATGGGCGAGTGCGTCAGCGCGCTCAATCTTTGCAATGATGAAGGGCTGTTGCCCAATTTTGTTCGCCGCTAAGCGCACCGCTTCAATATCCGCTGCGCTCTCCACGAAAGATTGGCTCACCGCATCCACCCCTGCGTTCAACGCGAATTCGAGACATTCACGGTCGCGTTCCGTGAATGCGCTGATGCCGAGATTCACCCCAGGCAAGTTCAATCCTTTACGCGAACGCAACTCACCGCCGACTGCGACCACACATTCAACGTCGTTCCTCGAAACGTGCTTAACCACCAGCTGGACCAGACCATCGTTGAGGAATAGGCGGTTGCCCGGCTTCACCACACGGGGCAACGGCTCAAATGTCATGGACGCCCGCTCTCGATCGCCCACGATATCCTCGTTTGTCAGCGTGAAATGGTCACCCGGTCGCAGCTGAATCGGTTCCGGCTCAATCTTGCCGAGGCGCATTTTGGGTCCCGGCAAATCGGCCATGATGGCGACGCGTTTTCCAGTTGCAGCGGCGGCATCGCGAACGCGCCGGATCACTTCGGCGTGCTTTAAGAAGTCGCCGTGTGAAAAATTCAGCCGCGCCACATTCAGTCCGGAATGGATGAGACGTGTTAACATCTCGAGCGACTCCGATGCCGGTCCGATGGTGGCGACAATTTTCGTTTTGTGCGGCGCCAGCGCCTGGTTCACGAGTTTAACATTGCCTTTCGCTTCGTTGATGAACAGGACGAATCCGCTACAGCGCGGTTCCGTCGAGAAACGGTTCTCCCGCCCCAAGCGCGATCAGGTTTGATGTGGTCACACGCGCAATTTCCGCGAGTGCTTCGCGTGTAAGAAAGGCTTGATGGGCGGTAATGAGCACATTGGGAAACGTGAGCAAGCGGGCCAACTCGTCGTCATGCAAGATCTGGCCGGAGAGATCTTCAAAAAAGACGCCTTCCTCTTCTTCGTAAACGTCGAGACCAACTCCGCCGAGGCGGCCGCGCTTTAGCCCCTCAATCAGCGCCCTGGTGTCGATAAGCGCGCCCCGGCTGACGTTGATCAGGATGGTGCCGGGCTTCATCAGTTCGAGAGTTTCCCGTCGGATGATATGATATGTCTCGGGCGTCAGCGGTGTGTGCAGCGAAATTACTTCACTCTCTCGCGCCAATGTCTTCGGATCTGTGTATTCGATACCAAATTCGCGCGCCCAGTCATTCGATGGATAGATATCGAACGCGAGCACTTTCATTCCGAATCCGCGCAAAATTTGTGCGGCGACGCGGCCAATTTTTCCGGTGCCAAAAATACCGGCGGTCTTGCCGTGAAGATCAAAGCCGACGAGTCCATTGAGGGAAAAATTCAGGTCGTGCACACGATTATTCGCGCGCGGAATCTTACGATTGAGTGCGAGCAACAACGCGACGGCATGCTCAGCCACGGCGTGGGGCGAATAAGCCGGCACGCGTGTCACCAAAATACCGAGTTCCTTCGCGGCGGTGAGGTCAACGCCATTGAATCCAGCGCAGCGAAGGGCGATATGTTTGATGCCGATCCTTTGCAGCTGTTCCAGGCACGGACGATCAGCTCGGTCGTTCACGAAAATGCACACCGCCTGCGCGCCCTGCGCAAATGGCGCGGTCGTCGAAGAAAGACGTTCCTCCAGAAATCGCCAGTCGATCGACTCAGACAAGCTGGCCCGTCGTAACGATTCGCGATCGTACGATTTCGTATCGAACACAACGGTTGTTATATTTGAAGTCATTTTTGTCCGGCGATCCTCGCAGACGCGAACATTGTCTTTCCTGTCCCCCGCAGATCGCCCACGGCCTGCTTCACTCGCTCGGCCATGGCGACCTCCGCAAGCGCAAGATAAGAGCGCGGATCATAGACCTTCTTGTTGCCGACCTCACCGTCCACTTTCAGGACGCCGTCGTAGTTCTTGAAAAAATGTCCGGCGATTGCGCGGCTGAACGCGTACTGCATGTCGGTATCGACGTTCATTTTTACTACCCCGTAGTCGAGCGATTCATGGATTTCTACCTGTGTCGAGCCGGAACCGCCATGGAAGACGAGATAAAAGCGCGCCTTTTCGCCATGCGCTCTCGTTACTGCCTCCTGACATTCTTTCAGCACACCGGGTCGCAATTTTACGTGGCCCGGTTTGTAAACTCCATGAACGTTTCCAAAAGTGGCTGCAAGCAGATAGCGGCCACCGATTGGATTTAGGACGCGTGCAACTTCGAGTGTGTCCTCGGGCGTGGTGTAAAGCTTGGCCGATTTGTCGCCCACAACATCGTCCTCTTCGCCGCCAACTGCGCCGGTTTCGATTTCAAGCACAAGATCGTTTTTCGCGAAACGCTCCAGCAGCTTCGCTGAGATCTCGAGATTTTCCTTCAATGAAAGATTGCTCCCGTCGAACATGTGCCCGCTGAAAAGATTCGGTCGGCCCGCCGCTCGACGTTTCTCGGTCTCCTCCACGAGTGGCATGACGAATTTCTCGAGCTTGTCCTTGAGGCAATGGTCGGTGTGAAGCGCGACATAAACAGGGTAGTGCTCGGCGGCCCGATGCACATGCTCGGCGATGGAGATTGCGCCGAGTGCCATGTCTTTGAGCGATGAGCCGGAAGCAAAACTGCCGCCGCCGGTGGAGACTTGAATGATGCCATCAGCCTTGCTCTCGGCCAGGCCACGAAGAACTGCGTTGGCGGTAGTAAGTGAAGTAACGTTGACGGCAGGAAATGCGAAGTGACCGGCTCGCGCGCGGTCAAGCATCGCGCAGTAGGTTTTGTAGTCGGCGACGGGCATGCAGCAATGTTCTGTCGTGATCTCTCTCCGCCTATCGGACCTTCGTCCTACACTGAATGCATCACCTTTCCAACTTTTGCGGCAAAGCCCCACCCCGCCCGGAATGTCGGACTTATCTTTTTGCGGGTTGGATGTTCCAGACGCGCTCGCAGTAGTCACGAATCGAGCGGTCCGAGGAAAATTTTCCCATCCGGGCGGTGTTCAAAATGGACGCGCGCGTCCAAGCGCGCTGATTGCGCCAGAGCGCGCTCACTTTTTCCTGCGCATCGATGTAAGCCTGATAATCCGCCAAAAGGAGATAGGGATCGTCGATCAGTAAATTTTCGGCGATCGGGCGAAACAGGTCCACATCGCCGCGTCCCGCTTCGCCGCTGGCGATGAAATCAATCACTTCGCGCAAGGTCACGTTTTGGTTGTAAAACTCGCGTGGCCGATAGCCTCGAGCGCGCACCTCCGCGACTTCGGACGCGCTGAGACCGAACAGGAAAAAGTTTTCCGCGCCCACTTCTTCGCGGATCTCAACATTTGCGCCGTCCAGCGTCCCAATCGTGAGCGCGCCATTGAGCGCGAACTTCATGTTGCCGGTACCGCTTGCTTCCTTACCTGCGGTAGAAATTTGCTCGGATAAATCTGCTGCCGCGTAAATCGGCTGCGCGTTGGTGACATTGAAATCGGGAAAGTAGACGACCTTAAGCTGATCGCGCACGGCGGAATCATCATTCAGGATTTGGCCAATCGAGTTAATCAGCTTGATGATGCGCTTGGCCATGAAGTAGCCCGGCGCAGCTTTGCCGCCGAAGATGAATGTGCGCGCCGGAAAATCGGTGGAAGGATTGCGCCGCAGCCGCAGATAAAGCGTGATGATGTGAAGGGCGGCGAGGTGCTGACGCTTGTACTCGTGGATCCGTTTCACTTGGACATCGAATATCGAATCCGGGGAAACGATAATGCCGGTGCGTTGCTTGATGATCGCGGCCAGGCGTTTCTTGTTTGCAAGCTTTACTTCGCGCCATTGCTGCTGAAATGGCGCGTCATCAGCGAACCGCTCGAGCTCACGCAACCGGTTCAGATCTTTCAACCAACCGTCGCCGATTTTTTCCGTGATTAATTCGGTTAACAATGGATTCGCCAGGGCAACGAAGCGCCGCGGGGTTACGCCATTCGTGACATTGCAAAAATTCTCCGGCCAAAGTTCGGCAAAATCACGCAGCACCGTTTGTTTCAGCAGCTCCGAATGAAGCTGGGCGACACCATTGATCGTGTGACTGCCGACACTGGCAAGGTGCGCCATTCGCACGTAACGGCCCCCGCTTTCATCGATGAGAGAGAGTCGTGCAACCCGTTTGTCGTCGGCCGAAAAACGCC
>JBKPPE010000545.1:0-2334 GCA_046733375.1 Acidobacteriota bacterium
GGTATACGCAAGTCGCGCCCGTTTCGTGGTGGCTCGTCGATCATGTCAACGAAGGCCGCCATGACATGAATCTCTCCGAATGGGGAAAGCTTCCGCGCGACCGGCAAGATCGAAAGCTACGGCAGCTTTGCGATGAAGTCACCGACGGGCAGATGCCGCTGTCGTCGTACTTGCCGATGCACCCGACGGCGCGGCTTTCAAATGAGGACAAGCAGACGCTGTGCGACTGGACGGATGCCGAGCGTCAGCGGCTAAACGCGTTGAAATAACAGTTCGCGCCTCGTCCTCTTTGATTCCGCTGTTGTGTTCATTTGGATTTCTTCTTACAATTGTGTCCGTTACCGCATACTGACAATTAGTGTCATTTTGGCAAATTAGTGCTTGAGTCGGGCATCGTGGACTGTTATATTCGCTTTGGCGCACCAACCAGTGCGCTCATTCCAACCCCCTTCTCGCCCTGTTTCGAGGACATTAGGTAATGCCAGAGAATAATAACGGGAAGTCGGGCCAAGCTCACACTGCCGAAGCTGCCGGTCTAGCGGTTGCGTCTGCGCAGGCAACCTCACTTCTGATCATTGAAGACGACGAGAACATTTCGAGCGCGATTCAGGAGTATTTTTCTCGCGCCGGCTACAGCGTCAGCACTGCTGGCGATGGATTGGCCGGAATTGAACTGGCAGCGAAAGCCAGACCTGATGCAGTCGTGCTCGATTTGATGTTGCCGAAAATGGATGGCCTGGCGGTGTGCAAAGAGCTTCGGCTCAAAGCGCCGCAGATGCCGATCCTGATGCTAACGGCGAAAGACGATGTGGTCGATAAGGTGCTCGGTCTCGAAATGGGCGCCGACGATTACATCACCAAGCCGTTCAGCTTGCGTGAATTGGAAGCGCGCATCAAATCCGTGCTTCGCAGATCACGCGCAGGAGTCGCAACTGACGGCCAGGACGAAGCGCCTATTCAGCGGGGTAACTTGCGGATCGATCCAATTCGCCGCGAGGTGACCATCGGCGAGAAGCAAGTCGAGTTAACTCCCAAAGAGTTTGACTTGTTGCGGCTGTTTGCCTCGAATCCCGGCCGCGTCTTTCCGCGGAAGTATTTGCTCGAAAAAATTTGGGACTACTCGTACGAAGGGTATGACCGAACGATTGATTCTCACATCAACCGCCTGCGAGCAAAGATTGAACAGAACCCGGACAATCCGCAGTTGGTGCTCACCGTCTGGGGAATCGGTTACAAATTCACAGACGCGGATTAGCCAAACGCGTCTTCTAAATCCTCCCTTACCTGCCCAAGGTCGGACCTTTCCGCGCGCTCTCGATCTAAAAACTCCGACAGAAAGTCCAACACTATGAAAGCACTTCACAATCTCATCCGCCATCTTGCATTGCGCGTCTTACCACTCGCCCTCGGTTGCATCGCATGCTGCGCAACGGTTGCCGCTCAAGCCGCGGAAGAGCATCCGCCCGAAGACGATTGGTTCACAGCGTACTTCGTCGAAGGCTACGGCTTTCTCGTGGTTTTCGTCATCGCAGTTATTGCGCTGCTCATCTTTCGCAAACTTCGCTCGGGCGGCGCCAGCGATCCATTTATGGCGAAAGCAGCTCCTCGTGTTGAAGTTCAGCCCCAGCCCGTGCCGGCGCCTGCTGAAAATCGGAAGGCGGCGGCGCCTGGTGCGCGAGAAACCGAACGAAAAGAACGCCGCGCCACACCGCGCGAGCCCGTCTCGGTCGATTACACGAACCAGGCGTTTGGGGCCTATCGCATCGACCAGGAAGTGGGCAAGCTCGTGCTCGGCAAAGCACATCGCATGGATGTTTTAGCGTCGCGCGTTCCGGAAGATCGTCGCGCCATTGAAGCGTCGTTGATCAAGTCTTTGACCTCATCGGAAGCTGATCACGAAGGCAGGGAGCGAGCCCGCCGCGCGCTCGAGGACTATGGATTCGTGGCGCGGCAGAGCGCGCTGCTACTTGAAGGGCGCGATGCGTGGGAACGGTCATCCGCCGCGCGCGTACTCGGCCAAATCGGCTCGTACTCTTCATTACCGGCGTTGATTGAAGCGCTACATGACGGCGATTCAATCGTCCGGAACCAGGCAGTTACCAGCCTGGGCCAGTTGAAGCAGCCCGCGGCAATTGGCGCCCTGCTGGACGTGGGCCGACGTTATTCGGACATTCCACCGTCGGTGTTGAGCGAAAGTCTGAGTGCCTGTTCAGTTGAAGGTCTCGGCTTCCTCGACAGTTTGCCTTTTGATCTGAACGAGCCGATGGCCGGCTCTGATGAATCGGCCGCGGGAATGGGGCCACTGGCTTCTCTTGAACAGCTACCAACCTGTCT
>JBKPPE010000546.1:0-9723 GCA_046733375.1 Acidobacteriota bacterium
CCCTTCCTTCAACGATTCCGTTAATTCGGCGCGCGTCGAATGAAAGGCCGGTAACACACCGAATATGATTCCAGTGAGGAGCGAAATCGCCAACGTGAAGAACAACACGCGGGCGTCCAGACCCACTTGCAAGGATCGCGGAATGTTCGCCTGGTCCAAACCGACCAGCACGTCCGACCACCAGACTGCCAGCCCCAAACCCAAGGCACCGCCCGTCAATGACAACAGCACGCTTTCGGTGAGCAGTTGGCGCACGACTCGCCAACGGCTCGCACCCAGCGCGCTCCGAATAGCGATTTCTCTCTGACGGGCCACGGCGCGCGCCAGCAGCAAGTTCGCGACGTTCGTACACGCAATTAAAAGCACCAGGGCCACGGCACCGAGCAGAATCAGCAAAGCAGGACGAATATCGCCCACCAGGGAATCAAGAGCAGAGATGACGAAGATTCCCTTGTGCGCATTTTGGTCGGGATATTGCTGCGCCAGACGCGCGCCAATCGTGTTCATCTCGGCCTGCGCCTGCTCTTTGCTGACGCCGGCTTTGAGCCGGCCAATGACTCGCAGGAAGTGCGCGCCCCGCTGCGTAGTAATCGGTTCTTTCCCCGATGCGTCTTCGGATAGCGTGGTCCACAAATCGATGGGATCGTTCTGGATCGGATATTGAAAGCTGCTCGGCATTACACCAATCACGGTGTAAGTTTTGTTATTTAGAGTGATCGACGCATTGACAATGCTCGCGTCAGCGTTGAAGCGCTCCTGAAAAAGTTTCTGGCTGAGAATTGCAACTCGCTGTCCGGGTTGTTCTTCTTCAGGCAAAAAGTCGCGGCCGATGAGCGGAGCAACGCCGAGTACCCGGAACAAATCTGCGCTGGCGACGATGCCTCTTAGCCGCGTCGCCTCACCGCGACCCGTGAACATGAAATCGGACTGCGTGCTCGAAGCCAGATGGGCGAATACCTGGTTTTGGGATCGCCAATCAAAAAAGTTGGGATAGGAAACCGAACCCTGATTCAAACCGGTGCGTTGGTTCGATTCCCAAACCGTCATCAATTGTTCGGACTTCGCAAACGGCAGCGGTCGCAAGAGCACAGCGTTGACCACGCTGAAGATTGCGGTGTTCGCACCGATGCCTAGCGCCAGCGCAATCGTGGCGACAATGCTGAAGCCGGGCGCCTTGAACAACATGCGCGCAGCCATACGAAAATCCCTGCCCACACCTAACATCTCTCTTACCCCCTTACTTCGATACGTTCTACTCGTATCGAAGCGCCACCAGCGGATCGACCTTCGTTGCGCGCCGCGCCGGAATCAACGAAGCCAGCATTGCGATCAAGATCAAAAGCGTCGAAACGCCGGCAAAGGTCGCAATATCGGTCGGCCCGACTTCGAACAGCAGACTTCTCATCAATTGCGTTAGCCATAACGCCGCCGCCAATCCAATGGCGACGCCGATGGCTGTCAGAACCAATCCGTCCTTTAGTATTAATTGGAGAACCTGACTCGCTTTCGCGCCGAGCGCCATCCGCACGCCAATCTCGTGCGTTCGGCGCGTCACGGAGTAAGCCATGACGCCGTAAATGCCGACAGCCGCCAATATGAGCGCCACCACCGCAAACAAACCAAGCAACATCATGTTGAAGCGCCGACTGGCTAATGACGCCGCCACCAACTGATCGAGCGTGCGCGTCTGCCAGATTGTCTGATCTTTATCAAGATCCTTGAGGGCTGCGCGGAACGAGGTTACGAAGCTGGCTGGATCGTTCGCCGTGCGAACGATCACATTCATCCGCCGCTGCGGCAACTGGCTGAACGGAATGTACATTTCCAGTTCCGGAGCCGTTTCGAGCGTGCGCCGCCGCGCATCGCCAACCACTCCGACAATCTCGCGTGGTGGCGCCGCGGGATCGACGATCAGACGCTGCCCTACTGCGCTCGTCCCCGGAAAGAACTTATCGGCGAGTGACTTGCTTATGATGATCGCTGGTGGCGAATCCTTCGTGTCCGTGTCGCCGAACAATCGTCCCTCGCGGAGAGGAATTTTCAGCGCGGCAAAATACTCGGGGCTAACAAGTGTGCTATGGGCTTCCGGCTGCGCGCCTGGAGGAAACGGTGGCTGACCGGCAATTTGGAAATTGTACACGTCGACAGAGGTCCCAAGCGGCACGTTGTCCACCAGACCGACGGTGACTACGCCGGGCAACGTTCGCGTTCGCTCAATCAATTGATTGAAGAAGAGGTTCTGTTTTTCCGGAGTGTCGTAACGCTGGCGGCTTAGCGGCACGTCAAACGCAATGACGTTATGCGCGTCAAAGCCGGGATTTGTCTGAAGCAAGCGCACGAAACTCTTGATCAGCAAACCAGCCCCAATCAAAAGAATCAGTGACAGCGTAACTTCCGAGATTACCAGCAATGAACGTACACGATTGTGACGCAAGCCCTCGGTATTGCCTCGGCCCGCTTCTTTAAGCGAGTCAGTCAACTCGACCTTTGCGGCCCGTAACGCAGGCAAGAGACCGAACACGATCCCGGTCACACTGGAAACGAGAAGGGTGAAGAGGAGCACTCGTCCGTCTAATCGGATTTGTTCGACGCGTGGAATATTTGCGGGACTGGCGGCGACGAGGACCGCGACTCCCCAGTTCGCGAGAATAAGGCCCAACGCACCACCGGTGAGACCTAACAAGAGGCTTTCGACCAGCAGTTGCCGCATCACGCGCCAATGAGAGGCTCCTAGTGCCGCCCGAATCGCGATCTCTTTCTTTCGCGATGCCGCCCGCGCCAGCATGAGATTGGCGACGTTCGCGCACGCGATCAGCAAAACGAAACCCACGGCGCCCATCAGAATCCACAGCGCAGGCCGAACATCGCGCGTCACATCCGCAACGAGCGACGCCGCTCCGATCGTGATCTTGGTATCCTCGTTCGGGTATTGCTGTTCCAGCCGGCGAGCAATGGCATCGAGTTCAGCACGAGCTTGCGGCAGTGTCACCCCGGGTTTCATTCGCCCGATAACGTTGTAACTGCGATTGTCTCGTTGCGTACGATCCGCAAGCGGCCGGTCGTTCAAGGGTTCCCAGAAGTCCTGATGTTGGTTAATAGCGCGCATCGGGTATTCGAAACCCGGGGGCATCACGCCGATGACCGTCAAACTACTGCTACCCAGCCTGATTTTCTGGCCGATTACGTTTTCACTTCCGCCGAAGCGCCGCTGCCAAAGACCATGACTGATGACAACGATGCCTGCGTTCTCGTGGTCTTCTGCCGCTGTGAATACGCGTCCACGTTCCGGTTGCACACCCAGCACCGTGAAATATTCGGACGACACGTCGGCGCCGTACGTGCGCTCGGATTCTCCATTTTCGCTGGTCATGAGTGCGCCGGAATTCAAGAATGCGGCGACGGCCGAAAGAGTCTGGGTCTGCGCCTGCACGTCTTTGTAATCCGCAAAAGAGAGGCGCCGCGTTCCGGCATTTCCTGGCCACGCGCTTGCTGGCCAAGGCGCAGCAAAGTCTCGGGTTGCGTAAATGGCAAGGGATTCAATACGACGGTGTTGATGACTGAGAAGATTGCGGTGTTCGCGCCAATGCCCAACGCCAGCGCCAGCACCGCAACAAACGCAAAGCCAGGACTCTTCAACAGTACCCGCACGCTGTATTTAACGTCCTGCCAGATGGTTTGCATTCTTTTCCTCCTGGTTTACTCGTATCGAAGCGCCACCAACGGATCGACCCGGGCGGCCTTACGAGCCGGCAGCCAGCAGGCAAACAGCGCGACCAGCGTCAGTATCGACGCAGTAATAATCAGGGTCAGCGAATCGCCTGGCTTGACCCCGTAAAGCTGAGCGGCCATTTGTTGCCAGATGCTGCTCGCGAAGTACTGGCTCGCCAGCAAACGGATCAAGCCGTACCCGCTCAACACGCCAAGTGTTAGCCCACACAACACCAACTTCATGCCTTGCCAAATCAACAGTCTCAGGACACTACCGGCTTGCGCGCCCAGCGCCATGCGGATGCCAATTTCGTTCGTGCGTTGGGCCACCGAGTACGCCAACACACCTGACAAACCGATCGCGGCCAGCAACAGTGCCAGGACTCCAAAGAAACTGAAGAGCCGCGCCGTGAGGCGTTCCTGTCCCAGCGTTTCCTGCGCGCGTGCGGTTTGCGAACTGATTTCAGTTACCGGCAGATTGCTGTCCAACTCGCGCACGACCTGGCGCACGGTCGCCGCGAGAGCAGTGGGCTCGCCATGGGTGCGCAACGCGAAATACATCGTGCCGATGTTCTGGCCTTCTTGTTGCCATGGCGTGTAAAGCAGAGGCTTGATTTCTTCGCGCTGACTCATGTACTTCGCATCGGCCACCACCCCGACGATTTCTATGTCGTGTTTGTGGAGCGTTACCGTGACGTGTTTCCCAAGCACGTCCTCGTTGGGGAAGAACTTGTTAGCGAAAGCCTGACTGACGATGCCCACTCGTGGGGCCTTTTCGTCGTCTTGTGCGGTGAAGCCGCGCCCACGCAACAGCGGAATGCCCATGGTCGCGAAGTAATTCTCGCGCGCCATTTGCAGATTGGTCGGTTGATCCGCCCCATCCTTTTCGGTCTCGCCCGGCCGCAAGATCGAGCTGGTCCAATTATCATTTCCGAGCAGGGAGACAATCCCGAAAGTTGCCCCCCGCACGCCCGGCAGGTTATCCAGCCGCGCAAACAACTGCTGATAGAACTTCATCAGTTGTTCGTCTTTGTAACCCGCGGCTTGCGGCTGCAACCTGAAGAGCAGCAGGTTTTCCTGTTTGAAACCAGGGTCGACGTGCTGCAGATTGCGTAGCGTGCGAATGAATAAGCCCGCGCCCACAAGGAGCAATAGCGACACTGCTACTTGCGCGACGATCAACCCCTTGCTGAGGCGGGAAACAACGCCGGTCGTGCGATGACTTTGCTTGAGCGAACTCGCCAAATCCGAGCTGGCCGAGCGCCACGCGGGCGCTAGCCCAAACAACACGCCAGTAAGCAGCGAGATTGCCAACGTAAAGAGCAATACGCGCCAATTCAAACTAAGCTCGACGTCGCCCGGGATTAAACCAGTGTCCTTGCCGGCCAACGCGACGAGCGCGCTCTTGGCCCAAAGGGCAAAGAGTATTCCGACTACACCGCCGATCATCGCGAGCAGAAGGCTCTCGGTTAGCAATTGCCTCACCAAACGCCAGCGGCTCGCACCCACTGCCAGTCGCATATTGATCTCCGGACCACGCAACGCGGCGCGCGCGAGTAACAAGTTCGCCACGTTCGCACAGGCAATCAGCAGCACCAGCGCTACGACGATGAACAGGCCATAGATGGCGCTCGAAAACTGTCTGCGATGATCGAGCATTCCCCGGCTGCCTGATTGGGCGATCAGATGTGGATAGTCTTTAGGATCGATTTGCGCCGATTGATTGGCCTTTCGCGGCACCGGCATCGCCTCTAACGCGGCGGCTTGAAAAACGCCATCTAAGCTCTCGCGCGCTTGTGCATAAGTCGCGCCCGGCTTAAGCCGGCCCATTACGTTGAGCCACCATGGGCCGGGCTTCGTGGCAGAACCAAGCCGGCTGTTCTCGCCTCGCAGCACCGGCTCAAGAGCGAGAGGAATAGTCACGTCCGCGTGAAAATCAACTTGTGAGGTACCCCTGAACGACGGCGGAGTCACGCCGATGATTGTGAAGAATGTCTTGTTGAGTTTGATCTGGTGGCCGACGACGCCCCAGTTCGCGGCAAATCGCTCCTGCCAGAATTGATAGCTCAACATCACAACCGGCGGAGCTCCGGGCTTGTCATCTTCATTCGCGATCGCTCGACCGACACCGGGCTGCACTCTCAACCCGCTGAAATAGCCGCCAGAAACAGCCTGCCCCTCGATGACTTCCGCCTGGTCGCCTATGACTGCCGTCAAGTTATGCAACGGCGCAAAGGTGAAGAGATCGCTGAGTGGGCTGCTGGACGCTTGCATCTGCGCTTGCTGCATCTTCTCAACCACGTCGTAACGAAAGAACGACGCTCCCTTGGTGCCGGGTGGCGTCGGCACGAAGGAAGTACCGCTCATGCCACTGATTCTGAACGGCTCTCCGGATTGCCATTCAAACAACACGAGGCGATCGGGCTCGACAACCGGCAGAGTTTTCAGCATCACGGCATCAACCACGCTGAAAATCGCGGTGTTCGCCCCGATGCCCAGCGCCAGTGAAAGCACGGCCACCAGCGTGAATCCTTTGTGCTTGCGCAGCATCCGTATGCCATAACGCAAATCTTGCCAAAGTGTCTGCATCGTTACCTCAAGTCGATTGGCTCATTCGTAACGCAACGCGACCATCGGATCGACTTTCGTCGCCCGCCGGGCTGGGATGTAACTCGCCAGGAGAGCCACCCCTGTCAACAGCGTAGCGACGGCCAAGAAGGTCGCCGGGTCGGTGGCGCTGACGCCGAACAGCAGGCTTGCCATTAGGCGCGTAACGGCGAACGCTCCTGCAAGTCCTATAGCGACTCCGATTAATGCGAGCTGTAAGCCTTGACCGACCACGAGCCGGAATACATCGCGCCACTGCGCGCCGAGCGCGATGCGGATGCCAATCTCGCGCGTGCGCTCGGCGACGCTGCCTGACAGCACTCCATAAATGCCGACCGCCGCGAGAACGACCGCGACGAAGCCGAAAGCCTCAAACAGTATTAGCGCGAAGCGGCGCTCGGCGGCTGTACGGGCGAGCAGATTGTCCATCGTAGCTACGCGCGTAATCGGTTGATCTTTATCCACAGACCAGATCGCGCTTTGGACGGCGGGCGCGAGCGACGCCGCGTCGCCTCGCGCGCGGACGACCAGAGACATAGTGTCGTCTGTGAAGTACCACTGCTCCGGAGTCGTATAGACGGCATCGGTGTCGCTCACGGCCAGCGACGCCTGCCTCACGTCGCCAACAACGCCGACGACGGTGAACCACGGCAGGTTAGTCGGTCCGATGTGGACGCGCTTGCCGACCGGATCCTGATCTGCGAACCTGCTCTTCGCCAACGAATCGCTGATCACTATCGCGGGCTGCGCGCCCGCGGCGTCCTCCGCGCCGAGCAGTCGCCCGCGACGAAGTGGGATCCCCAGCGTCTCGAAGTAGCCCGGGCTGACTGCGTACCTGAAGACGTTGTAAGCCTTGTTGGGATCATCGCCCTCGAAGCGCGCGCCGTACTCGTCGTCGTCGCCGCTCAGTGGTAACTGGCTCGTTAACGCCGCGCCCGTGATGCCCGGAACTTCTCGCACTCCCTCCAGGGATCGCGCAAAGAACTGATCGTTGGCTTCCTTGTCGAAGCGGCGACCCGTGGCGTGCACCTGCATCGTGAGCATGCGCGAAGAGTCGAAGCCGGGAGAGATCGCGAACAGACGTTCGAGGCTGCGCAGCAGCAGACCAGTGCCCACGAGCAGGATGAGCGCGACCGCAACCTCGGCGACGACGAGCGCACGCCGCGTCGTCTGATGACCGCCCGCTGTCCGCCGCGAGTTCTGTTGTAATTGGAGGTTCAAACCGCCGCGAGACGTGTGCAGTACTGGGATCAAACCGACCGCCAATCCGATCACCGTGGTCACGCCTACTGCGAAGGCGAAGACGTTTCGATCAAATCGAATAGCATCCACCCGCGGTAGTTCCGGCGGGCTAAGCGCGCGCAGCGCGTCCACGCCAAACGCCGCGACGAGCAGCCCGACCGACCCTCCCACGAACGCCAGCAGCAAACTTTCCGTCAACATCTGACGAACGAGCCGCCCCCGCCCAGCGCCCAGCGCCGCGCGCACCGCGAACTCGCCGCGCCTCTGCGCAACGCGCGCGAGCAACAGGTTGGTTACGTTCACACACGCGATCAGAAGCAGCAGCGCGACCGCGACGAGCACCGCCACGAGCGCCGGCTGAACGCTGCCTGTCACTTCGCGTTGCAGCGAGACGGCGACGAATTTTATGTTGGGGCCGTACGTCGCAGGCTTTTGCTCGCTGAGAACCTCGTGTCCGAGCGCGTCGATCTCCTGCGTCGCTTGTTCAAGACGGACGCCCGACCGCAGTCGCCCAACGGTGCGTAGATGATGTCCCCAAGCAGGTCCCAGCGACATGTCGTACTGGAGCGGTCCCCAAAGATCTGCCGACGGCGCGAGTACGTTTTCAAACCCGCTGGGCATCACGCCAATCACTGTGTAGGAATCCTGGTCGAGCGTGATCTGTCGCCCGACGATTGCTCGGTCGGCGCCGAAGCGACGGCGCCACAACCCGTCGCTGATGACGACTACGTTTGCTCCTCCGCGCTGATCGTCCCCCGCCTGCAAGTCGCGGCCCAGCACCGGCGCGACGCCGATCACGCTGAAGTAGCTCGCGCTCACGCGCTGGCCCTCCACACGCTCCGGCGCTTCTGCCCCGGTTATGGTTGGTTGCCAGCGCTTGAACACGGCGAGGCCATCGAACGAGCGAGTCCGCTCCAGGAGGCCGCGATACATGCCGAACGTGCCGTTGATGCGCACGCCGCTGCTGTACTCCGAGATCGCCGCCAGGCGTTCGGAGTGCGGGTACGGCAGCGGCTCGAAAAGGATGGGGTTTAAGGCGCCAAAGATCGACGTCGTGGCTCCGATGCCGAGAGCGAGCGCAACGATCGCGACGATGCTGACGCTCGGTGACCTCCGCAGCATGCGCAACCCGTATCGAATGTCTTGCCAAAGTGTCTGCATCGTTACCTCAAGTCGATTGGCTCATTCGTAACGCAAGGCGACCATCGGATCGACTTTCGTTGCCCGCCGTGCGGGAACAAAGCACGCGATCAGCGCTACGATGGTGAGCAGCGCGGCAGTGACGCCGAACGTCAATGGGTCTCTGGGCTGTACTCCGAAGAGCATGCTGGTTAGAGTCCCCAGATATTTTGTCAACACGTAGGCGCCGCCAAGTCCAAGCGCTACGCCGATCAAAGTTAAGGTCATGCCTTGTCGCAAAATCATCGCCAGCATCCGGCCGCGGTTGGCGCCCAACGCCATGCGAATCCCGATTTCATGTGTCCGCCGCGACACTGAATACGCCAGCACGCCGTAAAGTCCGATTGAGGCCAGTTGTTGCGCGAGGACACCAAAAAGGCTCATCAACTTGGCGAAGAGCCGTTCCGTCGCCAGCGTCTCATCGGCTTGTTCGACCTGTGTCTTGATGTTGTTAATCGGCAAGTTGGGCTCCACTTCGCGCACGGCCTGACGAACGGCGCCGACAAAAGTCTTCGGGTCACCGGTGGTGCGCACCTCGAAGATCATCGAGTTAATTGCTCCCGGGGTCTGCCGCCAAGGCCGATACATGGTCGCGGGAATTTCATCGCGCTGGCTCGTGTACTTCGCATCTTTGACCAGACCGACGATTTCGATTGGATCAGGCCGAGCGTTGTCCATGCTGAACCGCTGGCCAATGGGATTGACGCCGGGAAGATATTTTGCGGCAAAGGTCTGATTCACCATCGCCACTTTGGGCGACTTCAAATCATCCTGCGCCGTGAATGTGCGTCCGAGCAGCAAAGGGATCTCCATCGCTTCCATGAAGTTCTCCCTCACTTCATGGAAATACACTTCCGCGGTCGACGGCACCTTACCGTCGGGTCCGGGCTTGGCGCCTGGCAGGTCAAAGGTGCCGTTAGTTGAGCTTTGCGACAGCAAGGCTGCCCGCGAGAAAGTAACTTTTTTGACTCCGGGTACAGCTTCCAG